>NZ_JALBYS010000029.1:0-68939 GCF_022678525.1 Serratia sp. PGPR-27
CGACCTTCGGGTTATGAGCCCGACGAGCTACCAGGCTGCTCCACCCCGCGTCCGATGGATGCGCACTATACTCTCCATGCGTTTTGTTGCAAACCCTTTTTGCATTTTATTGCCCTAAACCCGTTTTTCTGCTGAATTTGCCCGCAATTTGCCTTCTTTTTCATCACCATCCTCCGTGCGGCTTTTTTTATTTGCAGCGATTCCTTTATCAATGAGCGTTTGTTATCGTTCAGCCGGTAGATCATATCAGTTTGAGAGTGTGCGCGATGAAAGGACGTTGGGGCAAATACCTGCTGGGCGGGTTGATGGTGGCGGTGTTGGCGGGCTGTTCGTCCAAGCCGACCGATCGGGGTCAGCAATATAAGGACGGCCGTCTGGATCAATCGCTGGAGCTGGTCAATCAGCCCAACGCCAAAGGTTCGCCGGTCAACGCCAAGGATTACTCGGATCAGCTGATGGAGATCAAGTACGCGTCGCCTTCGCTGTTTAACCGCAACAACAGCACCTATCAGGCGGTGCAAAGCTGGATGGCGTCCGGCGCCGACACGCGCATGCTGAGCCAGTACGGCCTCAGCGCTTACCAGATGGAAGGCGTCGACAATTACGGCAACGTGCAGTTTACCGGCTACTATACGCCGGTGGTGCAGGCGCGCTATACCCAACAGGGCGAGTTCCGCTATCCGCTGTACCGCATGCCGCCGAAGGGCAGGGGCCGCTTGCCGGATCGCGCGGGCATCTACTCCGGCGCGCTCGACGATCGCTATATCATCGCTTACACCAACTCGCTGATGGACAACTTCATGATGGAAGTCCAGGGCAGCGGTTATGTCGACTACGGCAACGGCCAGCCACTGGTGTTCTTCGGCTACGGCGGCAAGAACGGCCACGCCTATCGCAGCATCGGCAAGGTGCTGATCGATCGCGGCGAAGTGGCCAAGGCGGACATGTCGATGCAGGCGATCCGTCAGTGGGCGGATACCCACAGCGCCGCAGAGGTGCGTGAGCTGCTGGAGCAGAACCCGTCGTTCGTGTTCTTCCGCCCGGAAGCTTTTGCGCCGGTGAAAGGCGCCAGTGCGGTGCCGCTGATCGCCAAAGCCTCGGTGGCTTCCGACCGTTCGCTGATCCCGGCGGGCACCACGCTGCTGGCCGAAGTGCCGCTGCTGGACAACAAGGGTAAATTCACGGGAAAATACGAGATGCGTCTGATGGTCGCGCTAGACGTGGGCGGCGCCATCAAGGGCCAGCATTTTGACATGTACCAGGGCATCGGGCCGGAAGCCGGCCACTCGGCGGGGTACTACAACCACTACGGCCGTGTCTGGGTGCTGAAGAACAATGGCGGCGGCCAGCTGTTCAGCGCCAATAAGTCAAACGGCGGCGGTTCGTTGCTGGCCACCCGCTAAACGCATACGGCGTGAAAAGAGTGACCCGCAAGGGCCGGATTTTCCGGCCCTTATCATTTGCATTACGAAGGTAATTAAAGCGTTATGAGCACAGCTTATTCGGAAGCCTATCTGCAGCGTTTCGGCGGCACGGCGCGGTTGTACGGCCAGCAGGCGCTGGCGGTGTTCGCGCAGGCGCACGTCTGCGTGATCGGCATCGGCGGCGTGGGTTCCTGGGCGGCTGAGGCGCTGGCGCGCACCGGCATCGGCGCCATCACCCTGATCGACATGGATGATGTCTGCGTCACCAATACCAATCGTCAAATCCACGCATTGCGTCAGCATGTCGGGCAATCCAAAACCGAGGTGATGGCGGAGCGTATCCTGGCGATTAACCCGGAATGCCGGGTAACCTGCATCGATGATTTCATCACTCCGGACAACGTCGCCGAGCTGCTGGACCATAACTTCAGCTATGTCATCGACGCGATCGACAGCGTGCGGCCGAAGGCGGCGCTGCTGTCCTACTGCCGCCGTTTCAAGATCCCGGTGGTGACTACCGGCGGCGCCGGCGGGCAAATAGACCCGACTAAAATCGAAGTGGCCGATCTGGCGAAGACCATTCAGGATCCGCTGGCCGCCAAACTGCGCGAGCGGCTGAAGCACGATTTCAACGTGGTGAAAAACGGCAAGGGCAAGCTGGGCATCGATTGTGTCTTCTCCAGCGAGCCGCTGGTTTATCCGCAGCCGGACGGCTCGGTATGCGCTTCGCGCAGCACGGCGGAAGGGCCGAAAAGAATGGATTGCAGCGCAGGTTTCGGCGCGGCGACCATGGTTACCGCCACCTTCGGCTTCGTCGCCGTGTCGCACGCGCTGAAAAAGATGGTGGCGAAGGCGGCGCGTCAGGCGTAACGGGCGGCGATCGCCTTTACGGCGGCGGCCAACGCCGCCAGGCCGCTGGCGCGGGTGGCGCTCAGCTGCGCGCGCAATGCCAGGCGGTCGAACAACGCCAGCGGATCCAATGCGGCGATCTGCTGCGGCGTTTTCCCTTCCACTTCGGTCAGCAGCACCGCCAGCAGGCCGCGCACGATGCGGCCTTCGCTGTCGCCATAGAAATGCAGCGTGCCGTCTTCCAGCAACTGGTGCCCCAGCCAGACGCGGTTTTCACAACCGCTCAATGCCATTTCTTCACTGCGCAAGGCTTCCGGCAGCGGCGGCAGCCGTTTTGCGAGCATAATCAGCTGGCGGTAGCGGTCTTCCCACTGTTTCAGCGCGCTGAAGGTGGCGATCAACGCGTCGGCGGTGACCTCTCGGCCAAAAGGATGGGGGGCGAGCATAGCGTCTCCGGGAGTCAAGTCAGTCGGCCAGCAGATCGAGGGCGTGAGTCAACGCGCTGACCAGCCTATCGACGTCCTGTTGAGTATTGTAGGGAGCGAACGACGCGCGCAGCGTGCCGCTGACGCCTAACGCCGCCATCAGCGGCTGCGCGCAGTGCTGGCCGGCGCGCAGCGCAATGCCTTGCTCCGCCAGCAGCGTGACGATGTCGCTGTGGTGTACGCCGGCGATGTCGAACGCCAGCAGGCTGGAACCGGAACTGCGGAAGCTGCGAAAACCCGGCAGCTGCGCCAACCGCTGTTCTGCCCGGTCCGCCAGCTCGCGGCTGTAGCGTTCTGCCGCCGCCATGTCCTGTTCACTGAGCCAGGTGAGCGCGGCGGCCAACCCCAGCACGCCGGCGATGTTCGGCGTGCCGGCTTCGAAGCAGTGCGGCGGCTTTTGCGGGGTAAAGCCGTCGAACGACGCCTGGATCAGCATCTTGCCGCCGCCTTGCCACGGCGCCATCTGCGCCAACAGCTCGGCTTTGCCGTACAGCGCGCCGATGCCGGTCGGGCCATACAATTTGTGGCCGGAGAAGGCGTAGAAATCGATGTCGAGCCGCTGCACGTCGGCCGGGCCGTGCACCACGCCTTGTGCGCCGTCGATCATCACGCGCGCGCCGGCGGCATGGGCCAGCGCGATAGCAGGCGCCAGATCCGGGCAGCCGCCGGTGACGTTGGACATTTGCCCCAGCGCCAACAGGCGGGTTTTGTCATTGAGCAGGGCGGGCAGCTGCGTCAGGTCCGGCAGCCGGTCGGTGCCGATCGGCAGTTTCACCACCCGCGCGCCGGTTTGCTCCGCCACCATCAGCCAGGGGATCAGGTTGGCGTGGTGTTCCGCTTCGCTCACCAGAATTTCATCGCCCGGCTGCAGGCGTGGCTGCAGGTAGCTCTGCGCCACCAGGTTGATCGCCTCGGTGGTGCCGCGCGTCCAGACGATGTCGTCGGCCGACGGCGCATGGATCAGTTGCGCGACCTGGCCGCGCGCCTGCTCGAAACGGGCGGTCAGATCCTGCGCCGCCCGATGCTGGCTGCGGTGCACGGTAGCGGCGTCATCGCGATAAAATTGCTGCGTGGCGTCGATCACCGCCTGCGGTTTCAACGCGGTGGCGGCGCTGTCCAGATAGATACCGTCCTGCGCGAGCGCGGGAAACTGTTGGCGAAAAAGGCTGGGGTTAAAAGGCGTCATACCCTGATTGTCACTGGCTTGAGTCGATGGGTGATCCTGTCCTATTTTGCCGCCGGAGACAAGCGATCCTGCCTATTAGGACTTATCGCCTGGCAAAACTGAGAAAGTTTGTTATGCTATTAAGTGTGCGCTTATTAATCGCATTTATACGCATAAAAGGTATTTATCAGCATTTAAAACTACAAAGGAGTCCTCAATGAAGAAAACAGCCGCAGTTCTCTCTGCCCTGATGCTTACGTTCACCCTGGCCGCCTGTTCCAGCAACTACGTGATGCATACCAATGACGGACGCACCATTGTTGCTGACGGCAAGCCTAAAGTGGATAACGATACCGGCATGATCAGCTATAAAGACGCCAACGGCGTCGAGCAACAGATCAACCGCGCCGATGTGAAAGAGATGGTTGAAAGCGACCAATAAGCGTCAGGCAAAAAAAAAGCACCGCAAGTTTTGCGGTGCTGCATAAAATCACTATGGACAGACAGGGTAAATGTACAGGAAGTGAAAAAACAGTAGCCTAGCTACCATGTCCGGAATCGCCGGACAATTTGCAAACACAACATCACAACCACAAGCCAAAAGTTCATCGGCGTCCTCGACACCCACTCCCTTTTCGTTCCGGCCCGGGAAGTGCCGCCACTATAGGTATTTGCTGGCACATCCTCAACGGACAAATTATAATGGCTCGGATAAAAAAAACTAATGGCAATACGCCGTTAGCGTTTACCGATGGCTTGCCACGCAAAGCCGCCCGATTTTCGGCGCCGAATCATTCGGATTAATGTTACACAAAAGTAGCTAATTTAATGTCTAAACGCTTACCTCCCCTCAATGCGCTGCGCGTGTTCGATGCGGCCGCTCGCCACCTGAGTTTCACCAAGGCGGCGGAAGAGCTGTTCGTGACCCAGGCCGCGGTGAGCCACCAGATCAAGTCGCTGGAGGACTTCCTCGGGCTGAAGCTGTTTCGTCGGCGCAACCGCTCGCTGCTGCTGACCGAAGAGGGGCAAAGTTATTATCTCGATATCAAGGAGATCTTCTCTTCGATCAACGAGGCGACGCGCAAGCTGCAGGCGCGCAGCGCCAAGGGGGCATTGACAGTCAGTCTGCCGCCGAGCTTCGCCATTCAGTGGCTGGTGCCGCGCCTTTCCGGCTTTAACTCAGCTTATCCGGGGATCGATGTGCGCATCCAGGCGGTGGACCGCGAAGAAGACAAGCTGGCGGACGACGTCGATGTGGCGATTTTCTACGGCCGCGGCAATTGGCCGGGGCTGCGCGCCGAGCGCCTGTATGCGGAATATCTGCTGCCGGTTTGTTCGCCGAGCCTGCTGACCGGCGATCATCCGCTGAAAACCGCAGACGATCTGGCTTATCATACGTTGCTGCATGACGTTTCACGCCGCGACTGGCTGGCCTATACGCGCCAGCTGGGGTTGCAACACATCAACGTGCAGCAGGGGCCGATCTTCAGCCACAGCGCCATGGTGGTGCAGGCGGCGGTGCATGGCCAGGGCGTGGCGCTGGTGAATAACGTGATGGCGCAAACCGAGATCGAAGCCGGTCGCCTGGTGTGCCCGTTCAACGATGTGTTGGTCAGTAAAAACGCTTTTTATCTGGTATGTCATGACAGCCAGGCAGAACTGGGTAAAATAGCCGCCTTCCGGCAGTGGATCCTGGCGCGCGCCGCCAGCGAACAAGAGAAGTTCCGCTTCCGCTACGAACAATAAGGCCGGCCGCCGCCTTGCCGCGGCCGGTGATTTTTAATGGGATAGATCACGATGAGCAGCCGTTCCATGCTGGTTTTCGCCGCTATCAGCGGCTTTGTGTTTGTCGCGTTGGGCGCATTCGGCGCGCATGTGTTAAGCGGCACGCTGGGCGCCAACGAAATGGCCTGGATCCGCACCGGGCTGGAATATCAGGGGTTCCATACCCTGGCCATCCTGGCGCTGGCGGTCGCGATGCAGCGCCGCGTGAGCCTGTGGTTTTACTGGAGCGGAGCGCTGTTGGCGTTCGGCACAGTGTTGTTCAGCGGCAGCCTCTATTGCCTGGCGCTGTCGCACCTGAAGGTCTGGGTATATATCACGCCGGTTGGCGGCGTGTGCTTCTTGATCGGCTGGATATTGATGTTGATTGGCGCTTTGCGTCTGAGGAAAAAGGCCGAGCGCCATGAATAAGATTGCGTTGTACTGCCGCCCCGGCTTCGAAAAAGAGTGTGCGGCGGAGATCACCGATAAAGCCGCCCAGCTGGAGATTTACGGCTTTGCGCGGGTAAAAGAGCAAAGCGGTTACGTGTTGTTCGAATGCTATCAGCCGGACGATGCCGACCGTCTGGCGCGGGAAATTCCGTTCCGCGAACTGATTTTCGCCCGCCAAATGATTGTGGTGGGTGAGCTGCTGCGCGATCTGCCGCCGGAAGATCGGGTATCGCCGATCGTCGGCATGCTGATCGGCGTGGTCGATCGCGGCGGCGAGCTGCGGGTGGAAGTGCCGGACACCAACGAAAGCAAAGAGCTGATGAAGTTCTGCCGCAAGCTGACGGTGCCGCTGCGCGCCGCGATGCGCGAGCAGAAGGTGCTGATGGCGCGCGAGAACCCGACTCGCCCGGTGGTGCATGTATTTTTCATCGCGCCGGGCTGCTGCTACGTCGGTTACTCCTACAGCAACAACAACTCACCGTTCTATATGGGCATTCCGCGTCTGCGTTTCCCGGCCGATGCGCCGAGCCGTTCGACGCTGAAGCTGGAAGAAGCGTTCCATGTGTTCATCCCCGCCGACGAGTGGGACGAGCGCCTGGCCAGCGGCATGCACGCGGTCGATCTGGGCGCTTGCCCGGGCGGCTGGACCTATCAGCTGGTGAAACGCAGCATGATGGTGCATTCGGTGGATAACGGCCCGATGGCGCCGAGCCTGATGGAAACCGGCCAGGTGACGCACCACCGCGCCGACGGCTTCAAGTTCGAGCCGAACAGCAGCAAGATCTACTGGCTGGTGTGCGACATGGTGGAGAAACCGGCGAAGGTGACCAGCCTGATGATTCAGTGGCTGGTGAAAGGCTGGTGCCGTGAAGCGATCTTTAACCTCAAGCTGCCGATGAAAAAGCGCTACGAGGAAGTGTCGCAAAACCTGATGAGTATCCGCGAAGCGCTGGGCGCCGCCGGCATCAGCGCTGAAGTGCACGCCAAGCAGCTGTATCACGATCGCGAAGAGATCACCGTACACGTGCGCCGCATGTGGTCGGCGGTGCCGGGCCGCCGCGACGAGCGCGATTAACCGCGTGAAGCCTTGATGAAGGGCGCTGCTTGCAGCGCCCTTATTGTATCGGCAGGCGCAGCTGCTGCAGGTTGCCGTCCAGCGACAGATTGGTGCACAGCGTGGCGACCCGTTTGCTGACGTAGGCCAGCTCGCGGTGCTGCTCCAGCTTGCCGCGCCATTTTTCCGGCACCTGCTCCAGGTGCTGATAAAGCCCGTCCAGACTGCCCGACTGCTGCAGCAGCAGCACGGCGGTTTTCGGTCCGATGCCGGCCACGCCGGGGATCTTGCTGCTGCCGATCCCCGCCAACCCCCAGTAGTCCGGCAGCTGCTGCGGCTGCACGCCAAACTCCTGTTGCACGAAAGGCATATCCAGCCAGCGTTTCTGGAAGTAATCGCGAATTTGTACGTTCGGCGCCAGCAGTTGGCAATAGCCTTTGTCGGTGGAGACGATGGTCACCTGGTGGCCGCCGCCGGCGACCTTCGCCGCCAGCGTGGCCGCCAGATCGTCCGCCTCATTGCCGGGCGAATGCCAGCTGGCGACGCCCAGTTCGGCGAAGGCCTCGCGCAGCTGCGGCATCTCCTGCTGCAGGTTTTCCGGCATCGGCGAGCGCCCGGCCTTGTAGTCCGGCAGAATTTGGTGGCGCCAGCTGTCGCTGCGGTCGTCCTCGTCGAATACCGCCACCGCGTGGGTCGGGCGGCTGTGCTGGATCAACTGCTGCAGCGCGTGGCGGCAGGCGTTGACGCAAGGGGTGCCCTGCACGGCGTGAATGCGGCGGATGAGGTTCAGGGCGTCGACAATCAGTAGGTGTATCATCATGGGCGGTAAGGTCAGAAAAAACAGGGCGGCCGTTACGCCGCCCGGGATTGAGGGTCAGGCGACGATTTCGTAGCAGGGCACATAGGCGCTGCCCGGCAGCTTCATGCGGTGCTGGGCAACAAAGCCCTGCAGCAGGCTATCCATCTGCTTCATCATTTGTGGTTCGCCGTGCAGCTTGTACGGGCCGAACTGCTCAATGGCGTGGATGCCGTTTTCCTTCACGTTGCCGGCCACGATGCCGGAGAAGGCGCGGCGCAGCGCGGCGGCCAATTGCTCCGGCGGCTGGTTCGGATACAGGTTGAGGTTCGCCATGTTCTCGTGGGTCGGTTCGAACGGCAGCTGCAAATCTGGCGCGATGCGGATCGACCAGTTAAAGCTGTAGGCGTCGCCGGTGTTGCGGCGGTTTTCCTTCACCAGCGGCATGGCTTTTTTCATCTGCCGCGCCACTTCCGCCGGATCGTCGATGATGATGGTGTAATGGCGGCGAGCTTCGTCGCCCAGCGTGTTCATGATGAACTCGTCCAGCACGCGGAAGTAGTCGGCGCTCTCTTTCGGCCCGGTCAGGATCAGCGGCAGCACCTGTTCACTGTTCTCCGGGGTCATCAGGATACCCAACAGGTACAGCAGCTCTTCGGCGGTGCCGACGCCGCCCGGGAAGATAATGATGCCATGCGCGATGCGCACGAAGGCTTCCAGGCGTTTTTCGATGTCCGGCATGATCACCAGCTCGTTCACTAGCGGGTTAGGCGGCTCGGCGGCGATGATCGAAGGCTCGGTCATGCCGATAAAGCGGCTGTTGCGGTAACGCTGTTGCGCGTGACCGACCGCCGCGCCTTTCATCGGCGCTTCCATGGCGCCCGGCCCGCAGCCGGTGCAGATGTTGAGCTCGCGCAGGCCCAGCTGGCTGCCGACCTTGCGCGCGTACAGATATTCGTTCTCGTTGATCGAGTGCCCGCCCCAGCACACCACCATGTTGGGATCTTCATCCAGATGCAGCGTGCGCGCATTGCGCAGGATCGAGAACACCAGGTTGGTGATGTGGGCCGAGTTTTCCAGGTTCAGGTGTTGGAAACGGCCGGCGCTGGCGATTTGGCCGTGCACGAACAGAATGTCGCGCAACACGGCGAACAGGTTGGCCTGCAGCGAACGGATGATGCGGCCGTCGACGAACGCCTCTTCCGGCGGGTTGACCAGCTCCAGCTTCACCCCGCGCTCGCGGCGCAGCACGTTGATGTCGAAGGTTTCATAGCGCGACAGCAGCTGTTTGCTGTTGTCGGTTTGGCTGCCGGAGTTCAACACGGCCAGCGAACAGTTGCGGAACAGGCGGTACAGGTCGCTGCTGGCGGTGCGCTTCAGCATGTCTACTTCCAGCTGCGACAATAAATCCATAGAGCCAAGCGGGCTGATGTGTGTAATCAAGGTAACTCCTTTGCACCCGGTGCGGGGCGGTAGTAATCCATACGCAGCAAAACAGCATCTCGTTATGGTTGGCGTGCTGCGGCGCAGCGGGCGCTCTGCCCGGCCGCAGCCTCGTTTTAACCTTACCGCCGTCCCTGGGCTTTTACCAACATAAACCGCTCGTTAGCTCAGTTGTTGAGCAATGTTTCGCACTTATTGGCGCGCCAGGCGGCCGTGCGCGGGTGCGAATACGACGTTGCTGCGCCACGGGTTGATGTCCAGCCCGCCGCGGCGGGTGTAGCGGGCGTAAACCGTCAGGCTTTGCGGCCGGCAGTAGCGCATCAGATCGTTGAAGATGCGCTCGACGCACTGCTCGTGGAATTCGTTGTGGTGGCGGAAGGAGACCAGGTAGCGCAGCAGCGCTTCGCGATCGATCTTGCCGCCGCGGTAGCTTATCTGCACCGAGCCCCAGTCCGGTTGATGGGTGATCAGGCAGTTGGACTTCAGCAGGTGGCTGACCAGTTGCTCTTCCACCACCTCTTCACCGGCGGCGTTCAGCAGGTAGTCGGCGTTGAACTCATAATTGTCGATGCGGATATCCTGCTGGTCGATGCAGTCGCCGGCCAGACGGGCGATCGGCGTGCCTTCCAGCTGCTCGACGCTGAACAGGGTGACGTTTACCTCGCCCTGGGCACAGGCAGACAGATCGCGCTGCAGGGTGCTGCGCACCGTTTCCCAATCGGCGAACGGGGTTTGGTTGAAGCTGTTGAGATACAGTTTGAAGCTTTTCGATTCGATCAGGTTCAGGCTGTCGGCGTTGAGGCTGATCTCGCCGACCGCCACCTGCGGCAGCCCGTTGGCGTTCAGCCAGGAGAGTTCGTACAGCGTCCAGATGTCCGCGCCGTGGAAGGGCAGGTTGTCGGGATACAGCCCCAGCGGCTCGCGGTTCATGCTGCGCGGCACCGCCTGCAGCAACGTGGCGTCGTAGCGATCGCGGTAGGCGGTGGGTTTGCCCAGCGTCAGCCCTGACAGGGCCTGGTGGTCTTGATAGGAGGACATCTGCTGTCACCTCGCTCAGAGATAGGTACAATGGCCGTCAGTTTAACGTATGCGAGAAAGAATATGGACCATGATGTATCGCACGCTCTGCGTGAATTCACTCAACGCTATGTCGAGTTGTGGCAGCAAGCGCGCGGCCACGCGCCGGCCAGCCAGGCATTGTACGGCGTGCCGTCGCCCTGCATCGTGGAGAATCGCGAGGACGAGGTGCTGTGGTTGCCGCAGCCTTTCGAGCCGGCGGCGACGCTGGAGAAGGTAGAAGCCGCGCTGGAGCTGCGTTTGCAGCCGGATGCGCACCGTTTTTACACGCAGCAATATGCGGGCGACATGAGCGCGCAATTTGGGGAGCATCGCCTGAGCCTGCTGCAGGTCTGGAGCGAGGAGGATTTCATCCGCCTGCAGGAGAACCTGATCGGCCATCTGGTGACGCAAAAGCGCCTCAAATTGTCACCGACCCTCTTCCTGGCGACCACCGAATCCGAGATGACGATGGTGTCGCTGTGCAACGTCAGCGGCAACGTGGTGCTGGAGCAATTCGGCAGCGATAAGCGCACCTTGTTGGCGGCGACGCTGGGGAATTTCCTCGATGCGCTGCGCCCGGTGCTGGACTGAAGCGCGGCGGATTCGCCGTCGGTCGTGTAAGAGATCTCTCACACGGGCTGTGAGAGATCGCTCTTAATTTTTTTCACCTCTCTTTGGACCATGAGATTATTGTTATCCAGATCAATTGGTTAGAATTTCTTTAGGATAACTCTTAGTCTTAATTTAGTGTGAGACACCTCTCAAACCCTTGTGATTCCGGGAAATTTGAGCGATCTTATCATTACCGGCACGGACCCGGCGGAGCAGGAAAGCATCAGGATGATGCAGCTTCAGGAAGAAGAAAGGGATGCGCTCAGGCAAGAGCGAGGGATGGCGTCAGGAGATGCCCAGGATGTTTCAGGATAGAAACCAGGGACACCTCCAGGACGGAGATTGAGAGCCGGCACCGGATTGTCGGCGGGTCAGGAAGGCTGAGGAACCGCGTCAGGACGATGCTGCAGGATGATGCAAGGACCACTTGGTCAGGATGGCCGCAGGAAAAGTTTTCAAGGATTGAGCAGGGAGCACGCTGTGTAGCGGGATAGCTATAAAACGAACCGGGGGCACTGTTAACGCAGTGCCCCCAACTTTTTGTTCTATCCCGTCGCGCGTGCTTCTCTGCTTAATCCATCGCCAGCGTTAACCAATAGCGCCCAGCGTATCGCCTGCGCCCTGTTTTTTCGGCAGCAGGAACAGCGTGGCATAGATATCCAGCAGGTAAATCGCCGCCAGCAGGCTGATAGCGGCGGTGAACGACACCTGCGTCACCAGCGCGCCGATCACCAATGGCCCCAGGCCGCCGACACCGCGCCCGAGATTGAACAGGATGTTTTGCGCGGTGGCGCGCGCCTGTACCGGGTAAGTATCGGAAATCAACGCGCCGTAGCCGCCTATCATGCCGTTAACGAACATGCCCATCACGGCGCCGGCGAACAACATCAGCATCGGGTCGCTCAACTGGGCGTAGCCGATCACCATCACCACCGCGCCGACCTGATACAGCACGAAAATCTTCCAGCGGGCGAAGCGGTCGGCCAGCACGCCAAACAGCCAGATGCCGAACGTCATGCCCACGACCGTCACCGCCGTCCACAGGCCGGACTTGGTGAGCGAGAAACCAAAGTTTTTCGCCAGGTAAGTCGGCATCCAGATCATCAGCCCGTAGTAACCGAAGTTCTGCACCGAACAGAGAATGAAGATGCCGATGCTGGCCTTGCCGGTGGCGCGATCCTTAAACAGCAGGCGCAAACGCTGCAGGAAGGAAAGCGGCTGCCCGGCGTCTTTCTGCCGCACGAATTCCTCCGGTTCGCCCAGCGTGCGGCGGATCAGAAATGACGCCAGCGCCGGCAGCAGGCCGACCAGGAACATGCCGCGCCAGCCGATGTGTTCCAGCAGCAGCGGCGTCAGGAAAGCGGCCGCCAGCACCCCCAACTGCCAGCCCATGCCGACGTATGCCGAAGCGCGATTGCGTTTCTCCGCCGGCCAGGCTTCGGCGATCAGCGCCATGCCGATGCCGAACTCGCCACCCAGCCCGATGCCCGCCAGGGTGCGATAGGCCAGCAGATCCCAATAGCCTTGCGCCACGGCGCACAGGCCGGTGAACAGGGAAAACATCAGGATGGTGATCGTAAGTACCCGGATACGGCCGAAACGATCGCTGAGGTGGCCAAAGATCACGCCGCCCAGCACCGCGCCGATCAGCGTCCAGGTGACCAGCGAACCGGCGGCCGATGAGGATAATCCCAATTCGATGCTGATGGCCGGCAGCATAAAGCCGAGGATCAGCAGGTCAAACCCGTCCATGGCATAACCGGTGACCGAGGCCAACATGGCCTTACCGGGCGTCGCGTGGTTTTTTTTCTCTGTTATTACGGACATGAATCTTTATCTGTGTGGTGAATTCGGTGGGCCTATTGTGCCGCGCGACGGCGAACGTCACCAGATAAAAACGGCGAGCTGTCTCAGGCGCGCCGAATTTGGGCTATAAAAATGCTATGCTTTGCCGCCTTTCAGCCAGAGCGCTGAATACCATGATGAAAAGAGATCGGGAATGCAGATGAGTATACATAACCAGGTGCGCCGCAGTTTGCAGGCGATTGAACAATCCATGCGCGATCTGGCGCTGTGGCAGGCCGCGCCCCCTGAGCATGAGGCTTTCTCCAGCACCGAGCCGTTCTGCATCGACAGCATGTCGGCCGAAGCCTGGCTGCAGTGGGTGTTCTTGCCGCGCATGTATGCGTTGTTGGACGCCGAGGCGCCGTTGCCGACGCGCTTCGCCATCACGCCTTATTTCGAAGAGGCGTTGAAAGATCGTGAACCGAGCAGTCTGCCGCTGCTGGTGCTGCTGCAACAGCTGGATTTGATGTTGAATAAAGAGCCGTAATGCGCTGGCTGCGCGCAGATTTTTGCCGCCCGGCAGTGTAGAGTACTCGCGCGGATGCCGGGCAGGAGAGCCGACGGCGTCTTTCGGCTCGGTTTAACCGCGGCGGTTGACCGGGAGCTGCATTAGGATGATGAGGTGCTGCAATAATGGATTTATTAAGGTTTATCCTGCGTTTGCCTTTTACCCTGGTTAAGGGCGTTTGTCGCCTGCTGGGCGGGGCGTTGTCGCTGTTGGGGCGGTTGCTGAGACCGCTGGTCGGCAACCTCAGCTGGCGTGCGCCGGCCTGGTGGGCTGCGCTGCCGCGCGGTTTTTTGCGGCTGGAAAGCGGCGTGGATAAACACCCGAAAGCGGTCGGTCTGAGCCTGCTGCTGCTGGCAGGCGTTGCGGGCGGCGCATTTTACGGTTGGCACTGGTGGCAAAACCGGCCCCAACCGATTGAACCTGCGCCGATGGTGGTTCAGGAGATCAACGCCGAGTTGTCCAACCCCGAGCCGATAGACTACGCCGCCGCCCGGCAGGCGCCGCAAACGGTGAGCCTGACCTTCAGCGGCTCGGCTGCGCCGATAACCGCGGCGGGCAAAACCGTGAGCGCCGGCATCACTCTGAAACCGTCGGCGGAAGGGCAGTGGGCATGGAGCAATGAGTCGACACTGGTGTTCACGGCGAAAAAGCCGCTGCCGATGGGCGCGAAATATGAGGTGACCCTTGAACCCGCCACGTTGCTGGCGCCGCAGGTCAAGCTAGTCAAAACCCGTTATGCCTTCACCGTGCCCGCGTTCGATTACCGCCTGGGGCAGGCCGAGTATTACCGCGATCCGCAAAATGCGCAAAAACGCAGCGCGATCTTCAATTTGCAGTTCAACGCGCCGGTTGACGTCGGCAGCTTTGAAAAACAGATTTCGCTGGGATTGAAAGAAGGCAGCGCCACCTCCGAGAAAAAGCTGAATTTCTCTCTGGTCTATGACGAGAAAAAACTGAACGCCTGGGTGCATTCCGAGCCGCTGCAGGCGCTGGATCAGGGCGGGGCAGTGCATCTGACCGTCGGCAAGGGCGTTAAATCGACGGCGGCCGGCAATGCGGTCGAAGAGGCGAAAAGCAACTGGGTCAAAGTACCGACGCTGTACAGCCTGGCGCTGAGCGACGCCAGCGCCCAGGTGGTGGATACCGACGGCGGCCAAGGGCAGCGTGCCCTGGTGGTCGGTTTCAGCGATGCGGTGAAGGATAAAGAGCTGGCGCGGGCCGCGAAAGCCTGGCTGCTGCCGCAGCACGATCCGAGCGATGCCGAGGCCGCCGACGATGCCGACGATTTCTATCAATGGACGGTCGACAGCGTCGGTAAAAACGTGCTGGCGCAGGCGACGCCGCTGCCGTTGACGCTTAACGAGGCGGAAGAGGCTTACCAACCGCAGTTCAGCTTCCGTTTCGACGCCCCGGCGCACCGCTTTGTGCTGCTCGAGATCGATAACCAGCTGGTTTCCGCCGGCGGTTACAAAATGCCGAAGAAGGTTTACCGCGTGGTCGAAGTGCCGGAGTTCCCGAAATCGCTGCAGTTCATGTCGCAGGGCTCCCTGCTGTCGGTCAACGGCGACAAGCAGATCAGCGTGGCGGCGCGCAACGTGGCGGGCCTGCGGCTGGACATCAAGCGGGTGATCCCGAGCCAGCTGCAGCACATCGTCTCCTTCAAAAGCCGGGAATACTCCTCCACGGAATTCAACCGGCTCAACGACGAATATTTCACCGAGCATTTCAAATACCAGACGGCGCTCAACAACGAGCGGCCGGGGGAAGTGAACTATCAGGGCATCGATCTTTCCCGCTATCTCTCCACCAACGCCAGTTCCCATCGCGGGGTGTTCCTGCTGACGCTGTCTGAATGGCAGCCGAACCGAAAACCGGCGGCGGAAGAGGCGGGCGCCGAGCAGGATCAGGAACAGGACGAGAGCGAAGGGGAAGAACAGCCCGACGTCGGCGATTCGCGCTTTGTGGTGGTGACCGATCTGGGCATCGTCGCCAAGAGCTCGCAGGACAAGACGCGCGACGTCTTTGTGCAGTCGATCCAAAGCGGCGCGCCGGTCAGCGGCGCCACCGTGTCGGTGGTGGCCAAAAACGGCGTGACGCTGCTCAGCCAAACCACCGGCGCCGATGGCCACGTGCGTTTCCCGGCGCTGGATGTGTACACCAACGAGCGCCAGCCGGTGATGTTCCTGGTGGAGAAAGAAGGGGATGTCTCCTTCCTGCCAACCGGCAGCTATAACGATCGCGGGCTGGATTTCTCGCGCTTCGACGTTGCCGGTGAACAAACGCCGACCGATCCGCGCACGCTCAGCAGCTACCTGTTCTCCGATCGCGGCGTTTATCGGCCGGGGGATACCTTTAACATCGGCCTGATCACCCGCGCCGCCGACTGGGGCGTTGGCCTGGCCGGCGTGCCGGTGCGCGCCGAAATCCGCGATCCGCGCGACAAGCTGATGTCCACCGTGCCGCTGACGCTGGGCGCCAGCGGTTTCAACGAACTGAGCTATACCACCGATGAAAATTCGCCTACCGGCGAGTGGAACGTCTATCTGTATCTGATCGGCAAAAACAACGACACCTCCACGCTGCTCGGCCATACCGCAGTCAATGTGAAGGAGTTCGAACCGGATCAGCTGAAAGTGAAGCTGGCGTTGACGCCGGACCGCCAGCAAGGCTGGGTAAAACCGTCCGAGCTGAAGGCCAGCATCGATGTGCAGAACCTGTTCGGCACCCCGGCGCAGGATCGCCGCGTGACCTCCAGGCTGACGCTGCGGCCGATGTATCCGAGCTTCGATCGCTTCCCGGATTATGCGTTCTATGAAAACCGACAAAACAGCGACGGGTTCGAGACCGAGCTGGAAGATCGCACCACCGATGAGCACGGCGCGGCCGATATTCCGCTCGATCTGAAATCCTACGCCGACGCCACCTATCAGCTGCAATTGCTGTCGGAGGCGTTCGTCGCCGGCGGCGGGCGCTCGGTGGCGGCTACCGCCCGCACGCTGGTTTCCCCTTACGATTACCTGATCGGCGTGAAGGCCGACGGCGATCTGGGCTACATCAACCGCGACGCGGAGCGGCATCTGAACGTGATCGCCATCGATCCGGCCCTGAAACAGATCGCCATGCCGAACCTGAAGCAGGTGTTGATCGAGCAGAAATACATTTCGGTGCTGACCAAACAGGATTCGGGCGTTTACAAATATCAGTCGAAGATGAAGGAAGTGCAGCTGTCGGAACAGCCGCTGGCGCTGAGCGAGCAGGGCGCGGATCTGAGGCTGGCGACCGATAAGCCTGGCGACTTCGTGCTGGTGATTGAAGATGCGCAGGGCAAGACGCTCAATCGCGTCGCCTACAGCGTGGCCGGCAACGCCAACCTGAGCCGTTCGCTGGATCGCAATGCCGAACTGAAGCTGAAACTCAACCACGCGGAATACCTGCCCGGCGAAGAGATCGAGGTGGCGATCAACGCGCCTTATACCGGCAGCGGCTTGATCACCATTGAAAAGGACAAGGTTTACGCCTGGCAGTGGTTCCACACCGATACCACCAGCTCGGTGCAGACGATCCGCGTGCCAGCCGGCATGGAGGGCAACGGCTACATCAACGTGCAGTTCGTGCGCGACATCAACTCCAGCGAGATCTTCATGAGCCCGCTGAGCTACGGCGTGATGCCGTTCAAGATCAGCACCAAGGCGCGCCAAAACAGCCTCGAGGTGACGGCGCCGGAGGTCATCAAGCCGGGTGAAAATCTGACGATGACGGTCAAGACCGATGCGCCGCAGCAGGTGGCGCTGTTCGCCGTCGATGAGGGCATTCTGCAGGTGGCGCGTTACCGCCTGAAGGATCCGCTGGAGTTCTTCTTCAGCAAGCGCGAACTGAACGTGAGCAGCTCGCAGATCCTCGATCTGATCCTGCCGGAATTCAGCAAGCTGATGGCGCTGACCGCGGCGCCGGGCGGCGATGCGGGCGAAGGGCTGGATCTCAACCTCAACCCGTTCAAACGCAAGCGCGACAAGCCGGTGGCCTATTGGTCCGGCATTACCGAAGTCAGCGGCGAGAAACAGTTCGTCTACCCGGTGCCGGATTACTTCAACGGCAAGATCCGCGTCATGGCGATTTCGGTGACGCCGGAAAAAATCGGCAAGGCGCAAACCGCCGCCACGGTGCGCGACAGCTTTATCATGACGCCGAACGTGCCGGCGATGGTGGCGCCGGGCGATGAGTTCGACGTCAGCGTGGGCGTCAGCAACAACCTCGAAGGGCTGAACGGCCAGTCGGTGGCCATCAACGTCCTGCTGACGCCGCCGCCGCAGTTGGAGGTGGTGGGCAACGCGACGCAAAGCCTGACGCTGGCGGAAAAACGCGAAGGCGTTATCACCTTCCGCCTGCGCGCCAAAGCCGTGCTGGGCGATGCGCCGCTGGTGTTCGACGCCCGTTACGGCGACCAGGCCAGCCGCCGCACCGTCAGCACCTCGGTGCGGCCGGCGGCGCCGTACCGCACCCAGTCGGTGATGGGGCGCATGAGCGGCGGCAGCCAAAACGTCGACGGTCTGCGCCAGATGTTCGACGCTTTCGCGCAACGCCGGGCGGCGGTGTCGAATTCGCCGTTGGTGCTGACCAGCGGGCTGGCGCAATACCTGGCGGATTACCCGTATTACTGTTCCGAGCAGATCGTCAGCCGCTCCATTCCGCTGATGCTGCAGAGCCGTCATCCGGAGATGAAAAGCAGCCTGAGCCAGGCGGAAGTCAGCAAGCAGCTGCGCAATCTGCTGGGCGTGCTGCGCGCCCGTCAGAACGACAGCGGGGCGATCGGCGCCTGGCGTTCGTCGCCGGATGCCGATCCTTTCGTCACGCCTTATGTGGTGCAGTATCTGCTCGAAGCCAAAGCGGCGGGCTACGCCCTGCCGGAAGGCATGCTGGACGAGGCCAACGGCGCATTGCGCGAGCTGGCGGCCAGCGGATTCGACGATCTGTATCTGCTGCGCCTGCGCAGCTGGGCGGCTTACCTGCTGACGCTGCAGGGCGAAGTGACCACCAACTCGCTGGCGGCGGTGCAGGATACGCTGCAAAAACGCTATGGCGAGGGGTGGAAAACCGATCTGAGCGCGCTGTATCTGGCCTCTTCCTATCGCCTGTTGAAGATGGACGACGAAGCCGCCGCGCTGCTGCAACCGAGCTGGCAGCAACTGAGCAAGGCGTATGACAGCGCCTGGTGGACGCAGAACTATTTCGATCCGCTGGTGCAGGATGCGACGCGGCTGTATTTGATTACCCGTCACTTCCCGGAGAAGGTGGCGTCGATCCCGCCGCAGGTGCTGGAGAATATGGTCAAGGCATTGAAAGAAGAGCGTTACACCACCTACTCTTCCGCGATGAGCATCCTGGCGCTGGAAAGCTATTCGGCCCAGGTGGCGGCGCAATCCGCCAATGCGGACGCGTTAGGCATCGTGCAGGTGGGCAAAAGCGGCGGCGACCCGCAGCGCATCAGCGAGCTGCAAGGGTTGTTCGTGCAGGGGCAGTTTAACGCCGATGCCACCGCGGTGCGCTTCACCAACGGCGGCAGCGCGCCGGCCTGGTATGTGGTGACGCAGGCCGGTTACGATCTGAATGCGCCGCAAAAAGCGCTGTCGCGCGGAATTGAGATCGTCCGCGATAACACCGACGAACAGGGCAAGCCGGTGACGCAGGTGACGCTGGGGCAGAAGATCAACGTCCATCTGAAGGTGCGCGCCAACTCGAAAGAGGGGCAGAGCAATCTGGCGATCGTCGATCTGCTGCCGGGCGGGTTCGAAGTGGTGCAGCAGACGCCGCCGGAGCCGGCCGACGCCGGCGAGGAGAGCGACGAGCGCGGCGGCTGGCAGTCGCCGCTGGCCGCCTCCGGCTCAACCTGGGCGCCGGACTACAGCGATATCCGTGAAGATCGGGTGATCATCTACGGTAGCGCTGGCACCGAAGTGCAGGAGTTCGTTTATCAAATCAAGGCCACCAATACCGGCAGCTTTATTATTCCACCGGCCTACGGCGAAGCCATGTACGACCGTGAAGTGCAGGCCATGTCGGTCGGCGGCGGCAAGCTGGTGGTGGTGCCGGCGGGCAACGATTAGGCCGTATCCGACGCCAGGCCAACGCCTGGCGTCGGGATGCTGAGAGCGTATGAAGATCCTGACCGGGCGCGTGCTGCAAAACGGCTTGATGGCGGTGTTTTTACTGGCGCTGCTGTTGACCGCAATTCGGCTGTGGCCGCATCCGCCCCTGTGGCAGGGGCTGCCGCAGTCTTCCGTTTATTACGACAGGCACGGCGCGCTGCTGCGCATTACGCTGGCCAACGACGATCGCTACCGGCTGTGGACCCCGCTGGAGCAAGTGTCGCCGCTGGCGGTGCGCGGATTGCTGCTGCACGAAGATCGCTGGTTCTACTATAACCCCGGCTTTAACCCCGTCAGCCTGATGCGCGGTTTTTGGCGCAGCTATGTCGCCGGCGGCAAAATGCAGGGCGGTTCGACCATCAGCATGCAGCTGGCGCGCATGCGCTGGCATCTCAATACCCGCACGCCGGGCGGCAAGCTGCTGCAGGTGCTGCGTGCGGTGCAGCTGGAACTGAGCTACTCCAAGCGCGATATCCTGGAAGCCTATCTGAATTACGCGCCCTACGGCCGCAACATCGAAAGCATCGGCGCCGCCAGCCTGATCTATTTCGCCAAGTCGCCGAAGGATTTGACCCTGCCGGAGGCGCTGACGCTGGCGGTGTTGCCGCAGTCACCCAGCTACCGTCTGGAGCCGAAAACCGGCGTGCTCGGCGCCGCACTGACGCAGGCGCGCAACCGTCTGTTCCTGCGCTGGCAACAGGTTTACCCCACCGACGCCAGCCAGCAAACGCTGTTCCGCCTGCCGTTGGCGCTGCGGCAGCCTGAACAAGTGCCCTATATTGCGCCGCACTTTATCGAACAGCTGCGCCTGCAGACGCAGCAACTGGTGCAGCGCGATACCCGCGTCGACACGACGCTGGACGCCGGGCTGCAGCGGCTGGTCGAACGACAGGTCAACGCCTTTATCGCTCGCAACCGCAGCCGCGGTATCCAAAACGCCGCAGTGCTGCTGGTGGACAGCCGCGATATGGGGGTGCGCGCGCTGGTGGGTTCGGCGGACTATTACAATCGTCCGATTCAGGGGCAGGTGAACGGCACCAACGCCAAGCGTTCGCCGGGATCGACGCTGAAGCCGTTCATCTACGCGCTGGGCATGGAGCAGGGCGTGCTGCATCCGATGACCATTCTTAAAGACGTGCCTTCGTCGTTCGGCGCCTATGCGCCGGAAAACTTCGACCGGCGCTTTCTCGGCCCGGTGACCGCCACCGACGCGCTGAACTTCAGCCGCAATATTCCGGCGGTCTATATCGCCACGCAGCTGCGTCAGCCAACCTTTTATCAGTTCTTGCGCCTGACCGGCGTCGCCAATATGGCCAACGAGAGCCACTACGGGCTGTCGCTGGTGTTGGGCGGCGGCGAGGTAACGGCGCAGGAATTGGCGAAGCTGTATGCGCTGCTGGCGAATCGCGGCGAGCTGCGGCCGCTGCGCATGCAGCTGAACCAGGCCGAATCGACGCCGGTACGGCTGCTGAGCGAGGAGGCCAGTTTCATCACGCTGGATATGCTGCGCCAGCACCGGCGGCCGGGCGATACGCTGGCGCAGCGTTCTTCGTCGCTGCCGGTGTACTGGAAGACCGGCACCTCCTGGGGGTTTCGCGACGCCTGGAGCGTCGGGATTTTCGGCCCTTATGTGCTGGTGGTGTGGGAAGGCAACTTCGATGGGCGAGGCAACAATGCGTTGGTCGGCGCCGAAGCCGCCGCGCCGCTGTTCTTCAACATCATCGACAGCGTCAACGCCAGCTATCCCGGCCTGCGGGAACCGAAACATCCGTTCCCCCAACGGCTGCGGCGGGTGGACATTTGTCTCGCCAGCGGCGATCTGCCGACGCCGTGGTGCCAGCAAAAGGGCAAGACCTGGTTCATTCCCGGCAAGTCGCCGATCAAGGTCGACAGCGTTTACCGGCCGGTGGTGCTGGATATTCACAGCGGTGAGGTCGTTTGCCCGCCGTATGATGCGGCGCAGACCCGCACCGAAATCTTTGAGTTCTGGCCTTCCGATCTGGCCAATGTGTTCGCTCAGGCCGGGTTGCCGAAGCGGGCGCCGCCGATCAATCGCTGCAAGGACAACGGCATCGCCGTCGGCGGCAGCGCGCCGCGCATCACTTCACCGCTGAAAAACACCACCTATACCCTGCGCCAGTCGCAGCAGGGACGGGACAAAATCGCCTTCAATGCGGTGACGGACGCCGACAGCAAGACGGTGTACTGGTTCGTCGACGATATCTATCTCGGCAGCAGCGCCAGCAAAAAGCCGATCGACTGGCGGCCTATCGACAACGGGCGCTACCGCATTCGGGCGGTGGACGAGCGCGGCCGCGCCGATACGCGGCTGGTGACCATCGAATGGGTGAACTAGCGTTGCGTCTCATGCCTGTTATACTCGCGCCCGAAACGGCTATTGACCTGGGAACGTGATGTGATTGAGATTTTGTATCAGGATGAACACCTGGTGGCGGTGAACAAGCCGTCGGGTTGGTTGGTGCACCGCAGTTGGCTGGATCGTCATGAAACCCGCTTTATGATGCAGACGGTGCGCGATCAGCTCGGGCAGCACGTTTTTACCGTGCACCGTCTCGATCGTCCGACCTCCGGCGTGCTGCTGATGGCGCTGTCCAGCGAGGTGGCGCGCCTGCTGTCGCAGCAGTTCGAACAACATCAGGTGCAGAAAACCTACCATGCGGTGGTGCGGGGTTACGTGCAGGAGGGGGCGACCCTCGATTATCCGCTGACGGCGGAGCTGGACAAAATCGCCGATAAACATGCCGATGCCGATAAGGGGCCGCAGCCGGCGGTAACGCATTACCGGCCGTTGGCGCAGGTGGAGATGCCGGTGGCCGTCGGCCGCTACGACAGCGCACGGTACAGCCTGGTGGAACTGCAGCCGGAAACCGGCCGCAAACATCAGCTGCGGCGCCATATGGCGCACCTGCGCCATCCGATCATCGGCGACAGTAAGCACGGCGATCTGCGGCAGAACCGCGGGATGGCGCAGCATTTCGGCTGCCCGCGCCTGATGCTGCACGCCAGCCATCTGCAGCTGACGCACCCGGTGACCGGCGAGCCGCTGCAGGTGACGGCGCGCTGGGACGAAGCCTGGCAAGGGGTGATGGCGCAGTTCGGCTGGGCGGGGGTATTCCCTGAACTTGCCGGGGTTGAGTTTAGCGCGGCTAACGGTCAGGATAGCTGACAATTTTTAAAGGTAATGAAGGGAGTAGGAGCCATGGCTCAGGTTGGTATCTTCGTGGGAACGGTCTACGGCAATTCGCTGCTGGTGGCGGAAGAGGCGCAAAATATCCTCAGCGAGCAGGGCCATGAGGTCAAACTGTTCGAAGAGGGCACGCTGGAGGCCTGGCAGTATTATCGTCAGCACTACGCGCTGGTGATCACCTCCACCACCGGGCAGGGCGATCTGCCGGACAGCATCGCGCCGCTGTTCCACGCTATCCGCGATCAGGTTGGCTATCAGCCGGAGCTGCGCTATGGGCTGATCGCCCTCGGCGACAGCAGCTATGACAACTTCTGCGGCGCCGGGCGCGCGTTCGACGCGCTGCTGCAGGAGCAGGGCGCCACCCGCGTTGGCGAAGTGCTGGAGATCGATGCGATGGAACAGCCGGAACCGGAAGTGGCCGCCTGCCCGTGGGTCGAGCAGTGGGGCACGCTGCTGCAATCGTAAAGTAAAAAGGCGCCGCAAAAGGGCGCCTTGGCGATGATGCGGGTCAACCGATCCGCATTATTTGCCGCGGGTGAGTTTTTCCAGATCGGCTTCGATCTCGGCAATCTTGTGCGACACTACGCCTTCGAGATGGCGCAGGTCGTCGAGGATTTTACGCTTCAGATCCACTTCCACCTGATCGCGCTGGCACAGCTGATCCAGCTCGTCGATCACGTAACGCAGGTTCGGGTTGATCTCGTGAATTTCCTTGTAGCCCTGGCCGGCGTTGTCCGCCACCACGGTTTTACGCTGGCGCGGATACTTGAACTTCACGCTCTTGGCGAAGAACTCGCCCTTGTCCTTGCGGAAATAGATCTTGAGGATGTCGTTGTTCGCCTCTTGACGCAGGCTATAGCGATCGACGTCTTCCGGTTGATTGATGCCCAAACTCTTCAAGTTATCGTACATACTGCGCCCTCTTTAGATGTGATCGTTATATTCCACGACTGCGATTATGGCGGAAAGCGAGATCTGCGACTGTGACTGCCAGCGAAACGCAGACAAAAAAATAGCGGGTGAATCACCCGCTATTTCAATTTAGTCGATAGTGCGCAATAACTCATTAATGCCGACTTTACCGCGCGTTTTGGCGTCGACCTTCTTGACGATCACCGCGCAGTACAGGCTGTAAGAACCGTCTTTCGACGGCAGGTTGCCGGAAACCACCACTGAACCCGCCGGCACGCGGCCGTAATGGATTTCGCCGGTCTCGCGGTCATAGATGCGGGTGCTCTGGCCGAGGTAGACGCCCATTGAAATCACCGAACCTTCTTCCACGATCACGCCTTCCACCACTTCGGAGCGCGCGCCGATAAAGCAGTTGTCTTCGATGATGGTCGGGTTGGCCTGCAGCGGCTCCAGCACGCCGCCGATGCCGACGCCGCCGGACAGGTGAACGTTTTTGCCGATCTGCGCGCAAGAACCGACGGTGGCCCAGGTGTCGACCATGGTGCCTTCGTCGACGTAGGCGCCGATGTTAACGTAAGACGGCATCAGCACGGTGTTGCGCGCGATGAACGCGCCCTGGCGCACGGTGGCCGGCGGCACGACGCGGAAGCCTTCCTTCTGGAAGCGCGCTTCGTCGTAGTCGGCGAATTTCATCGGCACTTTGTCGTAGTAGCGGGTTTCCGCGCCGTCCATCACCTTGTTGTCGTTGATGCGGAAAGAGAGCAGCACGGCTTTCTTCAGCCACTGATGGGTGACCCATTGACCGTCGATCTTCTCGGCGACGCGCAGGGCGCCGCTGTCTAGCAGGCCGATCACCTGGTTTACCGCTTCGCGCGTTACGGTGTCTACGTTCGCCGGAGTGATGTCCGCACGGCGTTCGAAGGCGCTTTCAATAACGTTCTGTAATTGCTGCATGCTGTTCTCTTTCCTGATGTTGTCGGTAAAAAGTTACTTGTATCACATTTTATCGTTTGGGGTGAGGGCCTCTGTCAACCGTTGCTCCAACTTTCTGCGCGTTTCTTGGTCGAGCGCGCGCCGCTCGCCGTCGGCCAGGATAAACAAATCCTCGACCCGCTCGCCGATGGTGGAAATGCGCGCGCCGTGCAGCGACAGCCCCAGATCGGCGAACACTTCGCCCACCCGCGCCAGCAGGCCGGGTTGATCGAGTGCGGTCAGCTCCAGGTAGCTGCGGCGATCGGTGTGGGTCGGCAGGAAGGTGACCTCGGTCGGCACGCTGAAGTGGCGCAGCTTGGATGACGGCCGGCGCACGCGCGGCGGCTGGTACTCCCGCTGGGTGATGGCCTGCAACAGCGCCTGGCGGATCGCCGCGTGGCGATCCTGCGCCAGCGGGCTGCCGTCCGGCTCCAGCACGATAAAGGTGTCCATCGCCATACCGTCGCGGTTGGTGAAGATCTGCGCGTCGTGCACGCTCAGGTTGCGGCGATCCATCTCTCCGGCGACGGCGGCGAACAGGTAAGGGCGATCCGGGCTCCAGATGAAGATCTCGGTGCCGCCGCGCGTCGCCTGGCGGCTGACCAGCACCAGCGGCTGGGTGGAGTCGTGGGCCAGCAGGTGGCGGGCATGCCAGGCCAGCTGATTCGGCGAGTGGCGCAGGAAGTAATCGGCGCGGCAGCGGCTCCAGATGCGGTGCAGCGCCTCTTCGTCAATGTTGTCCATGCGCAGCAGCGCCAGCGCCTGCAGGCGATGGTGGCGCACGCGTTCGCGCAGGTCCGGGCTGTTTTGCATGCCGCGGCGCAGCTGTTTTTCGGTGGCGAAATACAGCTCGCGCAACAGGCTCTGCTTCCAGCTGTTCCACAGGGTTTCGTTGGTGGCGCAGATATCCGCCACCGTCAGGCACACCAGATAGCGCAGGCGGGTTTCGCTCTGCACTTCGCTGCTGAACTGCTGGATCACCGTCGGATCCTGAATATCGCGGCGCTGCGCGGTGACCGACATCAGCAGGTGGCAGCGCACCAGCCAGGCCACCAGCTGGGTTTCGCGCGAGTTGAGGCCGTGCAGTTCGGCGAACTCCACCACGTCTTCCGCGCCGAGGATCGAGTGATCGCCGCCGCGCCCTTTGGCGATGTCGTGGAATAAGGCCGCCAGCAGCAGCAGTTCCGGGTGCGGCAGGCGCGGGTACAGCTCCACGCACAGCGGATGGCGCGGCCGGGTTTCAGGCTCGGCGAAACTCTCCAGCTTCTGCAGCACGCGGATGGTGTGTTCGTCGACGGTATAGGCATGGAACAGGTCGAACTGCATCTGCCCGACGATCTTGCCCCACTGCGGCATATAGGCCCACAGCACGCTGTGACGGTGCATCGGCACCAGCGCGCGCGACACCGCGCCGGGGTGGCGCAGGATGGCCATAAACAGATCGCGCGCTTCCGGGATGGTGCACAGCGGCTGTTTCAGGTGGCGGCGCGCGTGGCGCAGCTGGCGCACGGTGGTGGAGTAAATGCCTTTGATCTCGCGGTTGCGCACCATCAGGTAGAACATGCGCATGATGGCTTGCGGCTCGCGGATGAACAGCGTTTCATCGCGCAGATCGATCAGATCGCCGCGCAGCTGGAAATCGTCGTTCAGCGGGCGCGGCTTTTCGGTGGCGTCCAGCGCCAGGATGGCTTCGTCGAACAGCTGCAGCAGCATGTGGTTCAGCTCGCTGACGCGCCGCGTCATGCGGTAGAAGTCTTTCATCATGCGCTCGACCGGCTCGTTGCCTTCGCCTTCATAGCGCAGCAGCTGCGCGACGCTGAGCTGACGATCGAACAACAGACGGTTGTCGTAACGCGGCAGCACCAGATGCAGCGCGAAACGGATGCGCCACAGGAAGCTCTGGCATTCGTTCAGCTCGTTGCGCTCGGCCTGGGTGAGGAAACCGAAGCCGACCATTTCGTCCAGCGAGGTGGCGCCGAAGTGGCGACGCGCCACCCACAGCAGCGTGTGGATGTCACGCAGGCCACCGGGGCTGCTTTTGATATCCGGTTCCAGGTTATAGCTGGTGCCGTGGTAGCGCTGATGACGCTCCTGTTGCTCGCTGATCTTGGCGTGGAAGAACTGCGGCGAAGGCCAAAAGCCGTCGCTGAAGATATGTTTTTGCATCTGCAGGAACAGCGCAACGTCGCCGCAGATCATGCGCGATTCGATCAGGTTGGTGGCCACGGTCAGATCCGCCAGCCCTTCCAGCAGACACTCTTCCAGGGTGCGCACGCTGTGGCCCACTTCCAGCTTGAGATCCCACAGCAGGGTGATGAATTCGCCGACCCGCTGCGACTGTTGCTCCGTCAGCCGGCGCTGGCTGAGCACCAGCACGTCGATATCCGACAGCGGATGCAGCTCGCCGCGGCCGTAGCCGCCGACCGCCACCAGCGCGGTTTCCGGGATATCTTCAAAGCCGTAGAACGTCCACAGCCGGCGCAGCAGGCGATCGATGAAGTCGCTGCGCGCCGCCACCAGGCTTTCGGCGCTGGATCCGGCGTTGAACGCCGCCGCCAGCCACAGCTGGAACTGCTCCAGCCGCTGTTTCAACAGCGGGCAGGTGAGCTCGTCGTCGCCGTAGACGCTGGGAGAGGCGGGCGGCATCGGCACGGCCGGTTGAAGGAGATTGTCAGACATAGTGCGCAGCCCATAAAAAAGGCCGGCATAAGCCGGCCTGGTGACATTCTGCACGCGGCGTGCGCCGCAGTGCTTACATCTCGTGCGTAATGATGTTGGGGATGGTGTCATCCTTGCGCAACGTCATTATCTCGCAGCCGTTATCAGTGACCACAATAGTATGCTCATACTGCGCCGACAAGCTGCGATCTTTGGTTTTTACCGTCCAGCCGTCTTTCATGGTGCGGATGCGGTAGTCGCCGGCGTTGACCATCGGTTCGATGGTGAAGGCCATGCCCGCCTGCAGCACCACGCCGCCGTCGTCCGCGTCATAGTGCAATACCTGCGGCTCTTCATGGAACACTTCGCCGATGCCGTGGCCGCAGTACTCGCGCACCACGGAGAATTTCTCGGCCTCGACGAATTGCTGGATGGCCTTGCCCAGGGTGCGCAGACGGATGCCCGGCTTGACCATCTTCAGCGCCAGATACAGGCTTTCCTGAGTGACGCGGCACAGGCGCTCCCCCAGAATGGTCGGTTTGCCGACGATGAACATCTTCGAGGTGTCGCCGTGGAAACCGTCTTTAATCACGGTCACGTCGATGTTGACGATGTCGCCGTCTTTCAGCGTTTTGTCGTCGCTCGGGATGCCGTGGCACACCACTTCGTTCACCGAGATGCACACGGATTTCGGGAAGCCGTGGTAGCCGAGGCAGGCGGAGATGGCCTGCTGCTCGTTGGTGATGTACTCGTGACAGATACGGTCCAGTTCGCCGGTGGTCACGCCAGGTTTGACGTGCGGCTCGATGATCTCCAGCACTTCGGCGGCCAGGCGGCCGGCCACGCGCATTTTTTGGATGTCATCAGGTGTTTTAATTGAGATTGCCATGAAATTCGTCCGCAGGTGTCGTTATCGTCGACAATAAGAAGCAGTGACTTATGGTATCAGCCCGGCCGGGGGCTGCCAAATTTCATTTCCTGACGCCCGGCGAAACGCAACAAAAGTTGGTGTCGGCGGCGGGTTTATGGTATAAAGCGCGCCGGCGATCCGCGACTTGGTTCTTGTGGCCTGGCGGAAATCGGCCGAAAATACTTTAACTGCACTCATTTTGTGTAAATAACACACACGTATCGGCACATCCGCCGGGGTGCCCTGAGGTGACTTGTCGCCGCCAGGGTCGGCGTTATGGGATACGTGGAGGCATAACCCCAATTAATCTATAGAGGTTTAATCATGGCAACTGTTTCCATGCGCGACATGCTCAAGGCTGGTGTTCACTTTGGTCACCAGACCCGTTACTGGAACCCGAAAATGAAGCCTTTCATCTTCGGCGCTCGTAACAAGGTTCACATCATCAACCTGGAGCAGACCGTACCAATGTTCAACGCCGCTCTGGCTGAACTGACCAAGATCTCTTCCCGTAAAGGCAAGATCCTGTTCGTTGGTACCAAGCGCGCAGCAAGCGAAGCGGTAAAAGACGCTGCGAACAGCTGTGACCAGTTCTTCGTGAACCACCGCTGGTTGGGCGGTATGCTGACTAACTGGAAAACCGTTCGTCAGTCCATCAAGCGTTTGAAAGATCTGGAAATCCAGTCTCAAGACGGCACCCTGGACAAGCTGACCAAGAAAGAAGCGCTGATGCGCACTCGTGAACTGGCCAAGCTGGAAAACTCCCTGGGCGGTATCAAAGATATGGGCGGTCTGCCAGACGCACTGTTCGTTATCGATGCCGATCACGAGCACATCGCGATCAAAGAAGCCAACAACCTGGGTATCCCGGTATTCTCTATCGTTGATACCAACTCCAACCCAGACGGCGTTGACTTCATCATCCCTGGTAACGACGACGCAATCCGTGCAGTAAACCTGTACCTGACTGCTGTTGCTGCCGCTGTGCGTGAAGGTCGTTCTCAAGATCTGGCCGTTCAGGCGGAAGAAGGCTTCGTAGAAGCTGAATAATAAGGCAAGCTCGTCACTGAGCCCTTATTAACCAGGTATTGACATATGTTGGTTAGGGGGGCCTGTTAAGGCCCCCTTTGCTTATCTGAATGAGAACTGTCTCCACGCGAGATAACCGAGGAAAAAGAAATGGCTGATATTACCGCTGCCCTGGTAAAAGAACTGCGCGAGCGTACCGGCGCTGGCATGATGGATTGCAAGAAAGCGCTGGTTGAATCCAACGGCGACATCGAACTGGCAATCGAAAACATGCGTAAGTCCGGTGCGATCAAAGCCGCTAAAAAAGCAGGTAACGTGGCTGCTGACGGCGTGATCAAAACCAAGATCGAAGGCAACTACGGCATCATTCTGGAAGTTAACTGCCAGACTGACTTCGTAGCAAAAGACGCCGGTTTCCAGGCGTTCGCCGACAAAGTGCTGGATGCCGCTGTTGCTGGCAAAATCACTGACGTTGACGTGCTGAAAGCGCAGTTCGAAGAAGAGCGCGTAGCGCTGGTGGCAAAAATCGGCGAAAACATCAACATTCGTCGCGTTGCTTCCCTGGAAGGCGAAGTGCTGGGCAGCTACCTGCACGGCGCGCGTATCGGCGTTCTGGTTGCGGCTAAAGGCGCTGACGAAGAGCTGGTTAAGCAAATCGCAATGCACATTGCGGCGAGCAAGCCAGAGTTCGTGAAGCCAGAAGACGTGTCTGCTGAAGTGGTAGAAAAAGAGTACCAGGTTCAGCTGGACATCGCCATGCAGTCCGGCAAGCCGAAAGAAATCGCAGAGAAAATGGTTGAAGGCCGCATGAAGAAATTCACCGGCGAAGTTTCTCTGACCGGTCAGCCTTTCGTTATGGATCCGAGCAAATCCGTTGCTCAGGTGCTGAAAGAGCACAACGCTGACGTGACCAACTTCATTCGCTTCGAAGTGGGCGAAGGCATCGAGAAAGTCGAAACCGACTTCGCTGCTGAAGTTGCCGCGATGAGCAAACAGTCTTAATGACTGTCGATGGAACCGCCGTCTGGCGGTTCCATACTATCCAGCCAGAATTACACCGGTGGCAAGCCCTGCAGCGTGATACTCACCTCAGGCGCGTTTCATCGGCTGAAATCCCCAATACTAATACTGCTTCTTAGGACAGAACACCATGGCAACCAATGCAAAACCCGTATATCAGCGTATTCTGCTTAAACTGAGTGGCGAAGCCCTGCAAGGTGCAGAAGGTTTTGGTATCGACGCCAGCGTTTTGGATCGCATGGCTCAGGAAGTGAAAGAGCTGGTCGAACTGGGAATTCAGGTCGGTGTAGTTATTGGCGGCGGGAACCTGTTCCGCGGCGCGGGCCTGGCGCAAGCCGGCATGAACCGCGTAGTGGGCGACCACATGGGAATGCTGGCTACCGTGATGAACGGCCTGGCTATGCGTGATGCACTGCACCGTGCCTATGTGAACGCCCGCCTGATGTCGGCGATCCCGCTGAACGGCGTGTGTGACAATTACAGCTGGGCAGAGGCGATCAGCCTGCTGCGCAACAACCGCGTGGTGATCTTCTCCGCCGGTACCGGCAACCCGTTCTTCACCACCGATTCCGCCGCTTGCCTGCGCGGCATCGAGATCGAAGCGGACGTGGTGCTGAAAGCCACCAAAGTGGATGGCGTCTACTCCGCCGATCCGGTGAAAAACCCGGATGCGACGCTGTATGAACAATTAACCTATCAGGACGTGCTGGAGCGCGAGCTGAAAGTGATGGATCTGGCGGCGTTTACGCTGGCTCGCGATCACGGTCTGCCGATCCGCGTGTTCAACATGAACAAGCCTGGCGCGCTGCGCCGCGTGGTGATGGGTGAGAACGAAGGTACGCTGATCAGCAAATAAGGCTGTTCACACCCCTTTTCGGAGCGCGTGACGCCAGGCGTCGCGCGCTCTCCGAGTACGATTACGGGCTATACTTGAGTATCGCCTGCCAAGTAACCAGCTTCCAAGGGTTTGCAACGTGACTAATGAAATCAGAAAAGATGCTGATTCACGCATGGAAAAAAGCGTAGAAGCATTCAAAAACCAAATCAGCAAGATCCGCACCGGCCGCGCTTCGCCAAGCATTCTGGACGGCATCATGGTGGAATACTACGGTGCCGCTACGCCGCTGCGTCAACTGGCCAACGTGACCGTGGAAGACTCCCGCACGCTGAAAATCAACGTGTTCGACCGCAGCCTGAGCCAGGCCGTTGAGAAAGCGATCATGAGCTCCGATCTGGGCCTTAACCCGTCTTCCGCCGGTTCTGACATTCGCGTTCCGCTGCCTCCGCTGACCGAAGAACGCCGTAAGGATCTGATCAAGATCGTACGCGGCGAAGCCGAGCAGGGCCGCGTAGCGGTGCGTAACGTGCGTCGCGACGCCAACGACAAGGTCAAGGCGCTGCTGAAAGACAAAGAGATCAGCGAAGACGAAGAACGTCGTTCACAAGACGAGATTCAGAAAATGACCGACGCTTACATCAAGCTGGTCGACGCCGCGTTGGCGGAGAAAGAAAAAGAGCTGATGGATTTCTAATCAGCATCGCGCAGAAAAAAAGCGTCGCCTGGGCGGCGCTTTGTTTTTTGTGGCGCAGATCCCGTTTCATCGTACTGAAAGATCATGGACAAGCGCTGTCCAAGGTTCCACACTGGAGCACCTCCGATCTCATCAGACAGTTATTCAGAGTGAACTCATGAAGCAACTGACCATTCTTGGCTCGACCGGCTCGGTAGGGACCAGCACCCTGGCCGTGGTCAGGGCGAATCCCGAGCGTTTTGCGATCAAAGCGCTGGTGGCCGGCCGCAACGTCGCGGTTATGGCGCAGCAATGCATCGAATTCCGGCCCGCCTTCGCCGCGATGGCGGATGAAAGCGCCGCCCGCGAGCTGCGCGCCATTCTGGCGGAAAACGGCGTCGCTACCGAGGTATTGGCCGGGGAGCAAGCGGCCTGCGAACTGGCGGCTTTGGACGACGTCGAACAAGTGACGGCGGCCATCGTTGGCGCTGCGGGGCTGTTGCCGACGCTGGCGGCGATCCGCGCAGGCAAGCAGGTGCTGCTGGCCAACAAAGAGTCGCTGGTCACCTGCGGCCGCCTGTTTATGGACGCGGTGCGGCAAAGCCAGGCGCAACTGCTGCCGCTCGACAGCGAGCACAACGCGATTTTTCAGAGTTTGCCTGAGAGTATTCAGCGCCAGTTGGGATACTCTTCACTGGACAGTCATGGTGTTTCGCGCATCGTACTTACCGGCTCCGGCGGCCCGTTCCGCACCACGCCGCTGGAACAGTTCGCCGCGATGACGCCGGATCAAGCCTGCGCCCACCCGAACTGGTCGATGGGGCGCAAGATCTCGGTGGATTCCGCCACCATGATGAACAAAGGTCTGGAATACATTGAGGCCCGCTGGCTGTTTAACGCCTCGGCCGAGCAAATGGAAGTGATCCTGCACCCGCAGTCGGTGATTCACTCGATGGTGCGCTATGCCGACGGCAGCGTGCTGGCGCAGCTGGGTACGCCGGATATGCGCACGCCGATCGCCCACGCGATGGCGTATCCGCAGCGCGTGAACTCCGGCGTGGAAGCGCTGGACTTCTGCCGCATCGGTTCGCTGACCTTCGCTGAACCGGAACGCGAGCGTTATCCTTGCCTGTATTTGGCGATCGAAGCGTTCGAGGCCGGCCAGGCGGCGACCACCGCGCTGAACGCGGCCAATGAAATCGCCGTGGCGGCATTTTTGCAGCAGCAGATTCGTTTCACCGACATTGCGGCGGTCAACCGCCAGGTGGTGGAGCGTCTCGCGCTGCAGGAACCGACCTGCATCGAAGCGGTCTTAGACATTGACCGCCAGGCGCGCGCCGCCGCCGAGGAACGCGTTCGCGCGTTGTGCGGCTGATCACGGCGATTATCCGATTTTGCTCGTAATTCGCGCGTGCCGCCGCGGGGCCGTTTGTTCATGCCCCGCTGAGGTGGTATAGTCTGCGCCACCTGTCAGCGGTTATACCGTTGAATTATGGCTCGATTGGCGCCTTGTGCGCCAATGGCGACCCGGCTGCGTCGGGTATCGCGAGGGCAGGCTGAAAGCCGTGTCGGGCACACGGCTTTTTTTGCGCGTAAGGGTCTGATGTTCCGGAAAGGCAGTTATATTTCTATTGAGGAAATAAGTACGAGTTATGTCGTCCGCAAACCAACAAGAGGCTAATCCATCTTCCCCGGGGCCGCGCCATGTCGCCATTATCATGGACGGTAACGGACGCTGGGCCAAACGTCAGGGCAAGTTACGTGTCTTCGGTCATAAAGCAGGGGTGAAATCGGTTCGCCGCGCGGTCAGTTTTGCCGCCAGCCACCATTTAGATGCACTCACGCTTTATGCCTTCAGCAGCGAAAACTGGAACCGTCCGGTGCAGGAAGTATCCGCCCTGATGGAGCTTTTTGTCCGCGCTTTGGATAGTGAAGTAAAAAGCCTGCATAAACATAACGTCAGGTTGCGGGTAATCGGCGATATCAGCCGGTTCAGCGCGCGTTTGCAGGAGCGGATCCGCCGCTCTGAAACACTGACGGAAAATAACGATGGCCTGACGCTCAATATCGCTGCCAACTACGGCGGCCGTTGGGATATCATTCAGGGAGTAAGGGAACTGGCCGAGCAGGTACGGGGCGGGGAGTTGCACCCGGATCAGATCAGCGAGGAATTATTGAGCGAACGGGTTTGCATGAGCGACCTGGCGCCGGTGGATCTGGTTATCCGCACCGGTGGCGAGCATCGCATCAGTAACTTCCTGCTGTGGCAAATCGCCTATGCTGAACTTTACTTTACTGATGTGCTCTGGCCTGATTTCGATGAACTTGTCTTTGAAGGTGCGCTGAATGCATTTGCACAACGTGAGCGCCGCTTCGGGGGAACAACACCTATCGGCGCCGATGCGTCCTAGGGAGAACTTTTGCTGAAGTATCGCCTCATAACTGCTCTGATTTTAATCCCGATCGTTATCGCGGCGCTGTTCCTGTTGCCGCCGCTGGCCTTTGCTCTGGTAACGCTCGTCGTGTGCATGTTAGCAGCCTGGGAGTGGGGCCAACTGGCCGGTTTTACCTCCCGTTCGCAGCGCATCTGGCTGGCGATACTGTGCGGTTTTCTGCTGGCGCTGATGATGCTCAGCGTTCCCGCCTACCATCAATCCGTGCCGCAGGTAAGCGGCTCGCTGTGGCTATCGCTGGCCTGGTGGCTGGCGGCGCTGCTGCTGGTGCTGTTTTACCCCGGCTCGGCCGCCATCTGGCGCAATTCGCGCCCGCTGCGCCTGCTGTTTGGCCTGCTGACCATCGTGCCGTTCTTCTGGGGCATGCTGGCGCTGCGCCAGTTCGGCTATGAGCAAAACCCGTTTACCGGCGCCTGGTGGCTGCTGTACGTGATGCTGCTGGTGTGGGGCGCGGATTCCGGTGCCTATATGTTCGGCAAGCTGTTCGGCAAGCATAAGCTGGCGCCGAAGGTCTCGCCGGGTAAAACCTGGGAAGGGTTGATCGGCGGGCTGCTGACATCGGCGGTCATTTCCTGGCTGTTCGGCCGCTACGCGCCGCTGAACGTGGTGCCAACCACGCTGTTGGCCTGTTCGGTGATCGCCGCGCTGGCTTCGGTGCTGGGCGATTTGACCGAAAGCATGTTCAAACGCGAAGCGGGCATCAAGGACAGCGGTCATTTGATTCCCGGCCACGGCGGCATACTGGATCGTATCGACAGCCTGACCGCGGCGGTGCCGGTGTTTGCCTGCCTGATGCTGTTGGTGTTTTAATCCGTCAATGACGGAAAGTGAGGGATGATGGTCAGCGTGCTTTGGAACCTGGTGGCGTTTCTGATTGCGCTCGGTATTTTGATTACCGTGCACGAGTTCGGACACTTTTGGGTTGCCCGTCGTTGCGGCGTGCGCGTTGAACGCTTCTCCATCGGCTTCGGCCGAGCGCTGTGGCGCCGCACCGATCGCCAGGGCACCGAGTACGTCATCGCTTTGATTCCGCTCGGTGGCTACGTGAAGATGCTGGACGAGCGCGTGGAGTCGGTGGCGCCGGAAATGCGCCATCAGGCCTTTAACAACAAAACCGTCTGGCAGCGCGCGGCCATCATCAGCGCCGGCCCCATCGCCAACTTCCTGTTTGCTATCCTTGCCTATTGGCTGGTGTTCATCATCGGCGTGCCGAGTTTCCGCCCGGTGATCGGCGAAATCGCGCCGCAATCCATCGCCGCCAAGGCCGAAATTTCGTCTGGCATGGAACTAAAGTCGGTTGACGGCATCGAAACGCCTGATTGGGAGTCAGTTCGTCTGGCGCTGGTGGCGAAGATTGGCGATGCGCAAACCGAAGTCGGCGTCGCGCCGTTCGGTTCTTCGCAGGTGGTGACCAAAACCCTGGATTTGCGCCAGTGGAACTTTGAACCGGACAAGCAGGATCCCGTTGTCGCGCTGGGCATTATGCCGCGCGGCCCGCAGATCGAATCCGTGTTGGCGGAAGTACAGCCTAACTCGGCGGCGCAAAAGGCGGGTTTACAAGCGGGGGACAGGATCGTTAAAGTCGATGGTCAGCCGTTGGGTCGTTGGCAGACGCTGGTGAAGCGTATCCACGATGGCCCGGGGCAACCGCTGGCTTTGGAGATTGAAAGAAACGGCGCCCCCTTGTCTTTGACGCTGATACCGGATACAAAGCCGGTGGGAAAAGACAAATCGGTGGGGTTTGCAGGCATCATTCCAAAAGTGCTGCCGCTGCCGGACGAGTATAAAACGATTCGCCAGTATGGACCGTTCCCGGCGCTGTATCAGGCCGGCGACAAGACCTGGCAGCTGATGCGGCTGACGGTCAACATGCTGGGCAAATTAATAACCGGTGATGTAAAGCTGAACAACCTGAGTGGCCCGATCTCGATTGCACAGGGAGCTGGGGCGTCAGCCGGAGTCGGGTTCGTGTATTATCTGATGTTCCTGGCGTTGATTAGCGTCAACCTGGGTATCATCAACCTGTTCCCATTACCGGTGTTAGATGGTGGGCATCTCCTCTTCCTGGCGATAGAAAAGCTGAAGGGTGGGCCGGTTTCCGAGCGAGTACAGGACTACAGCTACCGCATAGGTTCGATCGTGCTGGTGTTGTTGATGGGTCTTGCACTTTTCAATGATTTTTCCCGCCTCTAGGGGCGGGGATAGGTTAGGAAGAACGCATAACAACGATGGCGATGAAAAAGTTGCTCATAGCGTCGCTGCTGTTTGGCAGCGCCACCGTATACGGTGCAGACGGGTTCGTAGTGAAAGACATTCATTTCGAAGGCCTGCAGCGAGTCGCCGTCGGTGCGGCGTTACTCAACATGCCGGTTCGCGTCGGCGATACCGTCACTGACGATGACATCAGTAATACCATCCGTGCCTTGTTTGCCACCGGCAACTTCGAGGACGTGCGCGTGCTGCGCGATGGTAATACCTTGATCGTTCAGGTGAAGGAACGTCCTACCATCGCCAGCATCACTTTCTCCGGCAACAAGTCGGTGAAGGATGACATGCTCAAGCAGAACCTGGAAGCCTCCGGCGTCCGGGTGGGCGAGGCGCTCGACCGCACCACGATCTCCAGCATTGAAAAAGGGCTGGAAGACTTCTACTACAGCGTCGGTAAATACAGCGCCTCGGTGAAAGCCGTAGTCACGCCGTTGCCGCGCAACCGTGTCGACCTGAAGCTGGTGTTCACGGAAGGGGTCTCCGCCAAGATTCAACAAATCAACATCGTCGGCAACCATGCCTTCACCAACGACGAACTGATCTCACGCTTCCAACTGCGTGACGAAGTGCCATGGTGGAACCTGGTCGGCGATCGCAAATACCAGAAGCAAAAACTGGCGGGCGATCTCGAAACCCTGCGCAGCTTCTATCTGGATCGCGGCTATGCTCGCTTCAACATCGATTCTACCCAGGTGAGCCTGACGCCGGATAAAAAAGGCATCTACATCACCATCAACATCACCGAAGGCGAGCAGTACAAGCTTTCCGATGTTGTCGTGAACGGCAATCTGGCCGGCCACTCGGCGGAAGTCGCTCAGATCACCAAAATCGAGCCAGGCGAGCTGTACAACGGCAGCAAGGTGACCAAAATGGAAGACAACATCAAAACGATGTTGGGCCGTTATGGTTACGCCTACCCGCGCGTTGGCACTCAGCCTGAGATCAACGACGCGGATAAAACCGTCAAACTGCACGTCAACGTTGACGCGGGCAACCGCTTCTACGTGCGTCGCATCAAGTTCGAAGGCAACGACACCAGCAAGGATTCCGTACTGCGTCGCGAAATGCGCCAGATGGAAGGCGCCTGGCTCGGCAACGAGCAGGTCGAGCAGGGCAAAGAGCGTCTGAACCGTCTGGGCTACTTCGAAACGGTTGACGTGGAAACCCAGCGCGTGCCGGGCACCGCCGATCAGGTCGATGTGACCTACAAGGTGAAAGAACGCAACACCGGTACCTTCAACTTCGGCGTCGGTTACGGCACCGAGAGCGGCGTCAGCTTCCAGGCGGGCGTGCAGCAGGATAACTGGTTGGGTACCGGGTACTCGGTCGGCATCAGCGGCACCAAGAACGACTATCAGACCTATACCGAACTGTCGGTCACCAACCCGTACTTCACCGTTGACGGTGTGAGCCTGGGCGGCCGCATCTTCTACAACGACTTTAAGGCGGATGACGCGGATCTGTCGGACTATACCAACAAGAGTTACGGTATCGACGGCACGCTGGGCTTCCCGATCAACGAAAACAACTCGTTGCGTACCGGCCTGGGCTACGTCCACAACGGCCTGTCGAACATGCAGCCGCAGATCGCCATGTGGCGTTACCTCGACTCGATGGGCGTGGATGCGAATAAAACCGACCGCGCCAGCTACTCGACCGACGACTTTACGCTGAACCTGGGCTGGACCTACAACAACCTGGACCGCGGCTACTTCCCGACCTCGGGTAACCGCACCACGTTGAACGGCAAGGTCACCATTCCGGGCTCGGACAACGAATACTACAAGGTGACGTTGGACAGCGTACAGTACGTGCCGATTAACGACGATCGCACCTGGGTGCTGTTGGGCCGTGGCCGTCTGGGTTACGCGGATGGGTTGGGCGGCAAGGAAATGCCGTTCTACGAGAACTTCTACGCCGGTGGTTCGAGCACCGTGCGCGGCTTCCAGTCCAACACCATTGGTCCGAAGGCGGTGTACTACAACTCCAACTCGTACCAGTGTCAGTTCAACGCCGGCAGCACGACCTCGCGTCAGAGCATCTGTAGCTCGGATGACGCGGTGGGCGGTAACGCCATGGCGGTCGCCAGCCTGGAGCTGATCACCCCGACGCCGTTCATCAGCGAGAAATACGCCAACTCGGTGCGGACCTCGCTGTTCATCGATGCCGGTACCGTGTGGGATACCAAGTGGAAGAATACCGACGAAACGCTGATGTACGGCGTGCCGGACTACAGCAAGGCCAGCAATATTCGTTCTTCCGCCGGTATCGCGCTGCAGTGGATGTCGCCATTGGGGCCATTGGTGTTCTCTTACGCCAACCCGATCAAGAAATACGAAGGCGACAAGTCCGAACAGTTCCAGTTTAACATCGGTAAGACCTGGTAACGGGTCTCGCCTCTGGGCATAACAGTTATTAAGAATCGCAATGGCCAGGCGCCCGCCGGCAGAGGGAGATGATTCTCATTGTTTGGTGGGACAAGTCTGGCAAATTGTGTACTTCAGTGTCATATGACACAAATGGGTGATGGTAAGGAGTTTATAGTGAAAAAGTGGTTGTGTGCCGCAGGCCTCGGTTTAGCAATGGCTGCTTCAGCTGGCGTTCAGGCAGCAGATAAGATCGCTGTCGTTAACGTCTCCAGCATTTTCCAACAGCTGCCGGCCCGCGAAGCGGTCGCTAAACAGCTGGAAAACGAGTTTAAAGGCCGTGCAAGCGAACTCCAGAACATGGAACGTAGCCTGCAGACCAAAATGCAACGTCTGCAGCGTGACGGCGCTACCATGAAAGCCAGCGACCGCAGCAAGTTGGAAAAAGACGTGATGGCGCAACGCGAGCAGTTCTCTCAGAAAGCCCAGGCTTTCGAGCAGGACAACCGCCGTCGCCAGATGGAAGAACGTAACAAGATCCTGAGCCGCATTCAGGACGCGGTGAAATCTGTCGCCAGCAAAGGCGGTTATGACGTGGTGATCGACGCCAACGCCGTTGCCTATGCAGACTCTTCCAAAGATATCACTGCTGACGTGCTGAAACAGGTTAAATAACACATGCTTTCAATTCGACTGGCTGATTTAGCGCAGCAGTTGGATGCACAATTGCACGGTGATGGCGATCTCGTCATCACCGGCATTGCTTCTATGCATTCGGCACAGCCTGGCCAAATCACGTTTTTGTCAAACAGCCGCTATCAAGAGCAGCTGTCTTCCTGCCAGGCAAGCGCCGTGGTGCTTACCGAAGCGGATTTACCACACTGCCGTGCTGCGGCGCTGGTGGTTAAAAACCCTTATCTGACCTACGCGCGCATGGCGCAACTGATGGACACTACGCCGGCACCAGCACAGGATATCGCGCCAAGCGCGGTGATCTCGCCTGAAGCGCAGCTGGGGCAGAACGTCGCCATTGGGGCGAACGCGGTGATTGAGTCGGGTGCGGTGCTTGGCGATAACGTGGTTATCGGCCCGGGCTGCTTCATCGGCAAACACGCACGCATCGGCGCGGGAACGCGTCTGTGGGCGAATGTCACGATTTATCATGCGGTTGAAATCGGCCAGCGCTGCCTGATCCAGTCCGGCACCGTGATCGGCGCGGACGGTTTCGGCTATGCGAACGAGCGCGGCGAGTGGATCAAAATCCCTCAGTTGGGCACGGTGATTATCGGCGATCGCGTCGAAATCGGCGCTTGCACCACCATTGACCGCGGCGCTTTGGATAACACCCAAATCGGGAATGGTGTTATCATCGACAACCAATGCCAGATTGCACATAACGTCGTGATTGGCGACAATACCGCCGTCGCCGGCGGTGTGATCATGGCCGGCAGCCTGAAAATCGGCCGCTACTGCCAGATCGGCGGTGCCAGCGTGATCAACGGTCACATGGAGATTGCCGACAAGGTTGTTGTTACCGGAATGGGAATGGTTATGCGACCAATCACCGAACCTGGGGTATACTCTTCGGGCATTCCGTTGCAGCCTAACAAGGTTTGGCGTAAAACCGCTGCGTTGGTGATGAATATCGATGAGATCAGCAAACGCTTGAAAGCTGTCGAACGTAAAGTCGGAAAAGACTAATCATTGCCGCCCGCCCTGGCGGGTACAAAACGAAACGCGTTGGTCGTGAGACCAAAAGCGCAAAGAGATGTTAATTTGCGGCCTGCATGATGATCTCCTTTTGGGGTCAGCGCAGGCCGTGTTGTTGATGCCATCAGTTTTTAGAGACAGGAAGAGTATTTTGACTACTGACACTCATACTCTGGATATTGCAGAAATTTTGGATCTGCTTCCTCACCGTTACCCGTTCTTGCTGGTCGACCGCGTCCTCGAGTTTGAAGAGCACAAATATCTGCGTGCGGTGAAGAACGTATCGGTGAATGAACCGTTTTTCCAGGGCCATTTCCCTGGCAAACCGATTTTCCCAGGCGTATTGATCCTGGAAGCCATGGCGCAGGCCACCGGTATCCTGGCGTTTAAAAGCGTCGGCAAACTGGAGCCGGGCGAGCTGTATTACTTCGCCGGTATCGACGAAGCACGCTTCAAGCGCCCTGTGGTGCCAGGCGATCAGATGGTCATGGAAGTCACCTTCGAGAAAACTCGCCGCGGTCTGACTCGCTTCAAAGGCGTGGCGACCGTTGACGGTAAAATTGTCTGCGAAGCAACCATGATGTGTGCCCGCAGCCGGGAGGCTTAATCCGTGATTGACCAAACCGCCTTTATCCATCCTAGCGCGATAGTCGAAGAAGGCGCCGTGATCGGCGCCAACGTGCATATCGGCCCATTCTGCTACGTCGGCTCCCAGGTGGAAATCGGCGCCGGCACGGTGCTGAAATCCCACGTGGTGGTGAATGGCATTACCAAGATTGGCTGCGATAATCAGATTTATCAGTTCGCCTCTATCGGCGAAGTGAATCAGGATCTGAAATACGCGGGCGAACCGACGCGCGTTGAAGTGGGCGATCGCAACCGCATCCGCGAAAGCGTGACCATTCATCGCGGCACCGCGCAGGGTACCGGCCTGACTAAAGTGGGCAACGACAACCTGCTGATGGTCAACGTGCACGTCGCCCACGATTGCGTGGTCGGCAATGCTTGCGTGCTGGCCAACAACGCCACGCTGGCGGGGCATGTGGAAATCGATGATCACGCCATCATCGGCGGCATGACGGCGATCCACCAGTTCTGCATTATCGGCGCGCATGTGATGGTAGGCGGTTGTTCCGGTGTCGCTCAGGACGTGCCTCCTTTCGTCATCGCTCAGGGCAACCACGCTACGCCGTTCGGCGTCAACGCGGTCGGCCTGAAGCGCCGCGGTTTTGACAAGGATGAAATGCAGGCAATCCGCAACGCCTACAAAATCCTGTATCGCAGCGAGAAAACGCTGGATGAAGCGAAAGCGGAAATCGAAGCCCTGGCCAAAGAACAGCCGGTGGTGCAGCAATACCTCGATTTCTTCACCCGTTCCACCCGTGGCATCATTCGCTGAGTTATGTCGAATCGTCCATTGACTATCGGACTGGTCGCCGGAGAAACCTCCGGTGACATTCTCGGCGCCGGCTTGATCCGTGCGCTCAAGGCGCAGATCCCCGACGCGCGTTTCGTAGGCGTCGCCGGCCCGTTGATGCAGGCCGAAGGCTGCGAAGCCTGGTACGAAATGGAAGAACTGGCGGTCATGGGCGTGGTGGAAGTGCTCGAGCGTTTGCCACGCCTGTTGAAGATCCGCAAGGATCTTACCCGCCGCTTCGGTGAGCTGCGGCCGGACGTGTTTGTCGGCATCGACGCGCCGGACTTCAACATCACGCTGGAAGGCCGCCTCAAGCAGCGCGGTATCCGCACCATCCACTACGTCAGCCCTTCCGTGTGGGCCTGGCGGCAAAAGCGCGTTTTCAAAATAGGCAAAGCCACCGATTTGGTGCTGGCCTTTCTCCCTTTCGAAAAAGCGTTTTACGATCGTTTCAACGTGCCTTGCCGGTTTATTGGCCACACCATGGCGGACGCCATGCCGTTGCAGCCCGACCGGCTGGCGGCGCGCGCTCAGCTTGGCATCGCTCCGCAGGCGCGCTGTCTGGCATTGCTGCCGGGCAGCCGCGGCGCCGAAGTCGAGATGCTGAGCGCCGACTTCCTCAAAACCGCGCAGCTGCTGCGCACTCGTTATCCCGAGCTGGAAGTGGTGGTGCCGCTGGTCAACGCCAAACGGCGCGAGCAGTTTGAGCGCATCAAGGCCGAGGTTGCGCCGGATTTGACCGTACACCTGCTGAATGGGCAGGGGCGCGAAGCGATGATCGCCAGCGACGCGGCGCTGCTGGCATCCGGTACGGCGGCGCTGGAGTGCATGCTGGCCAAGTGCCCGATGGTGGTGGGCTATCGCATGAAACCGTTCACTTTCTGGCTGGCGCAGAAGCTGGTAAAAACGCCTTACGTTTCGCTGCCGAATCTGCTGGCGGGGCGCGAGATCGTCACCGAGCTGTTGCAGCATGACTGCGTGCCGGACAAACTGGCCGCCGCCGTGATGCCGCTGCTGGAAGAGAGCCCGGAAACCGAAGCGTTGAAACACACTTTCCTTACCTTGCACCAAAGCATCCGTTGCGGTGCGGACGAACAGGCCGCTCAGGCTGTGTTGGAGCTGGCGAAAGCATGATTGAACCCTTTATCTATCCCGCTGCCACGCTGATTGCCGGTGTGGACGAAGTGGGCCGCGGCCCGTTGGTCGGCGCGGTGGTCACCGCCGCCGTGATCCTCGATCCGGCGCAGCCGATCGTCGGTCTGGCGGACTCCAAGAAACTCAGTGAAAAACGCCGCCTGGCGCTGTATGACGAAATCGTCGCCAAGGCGCTCTCCTGGAGCCTGGGGCGCGCCGAACCGGCGGAAATCGACCAACTGAACATTTTGCACGCCACCATGTTGGCGATGCAGCGCGCGGTGGCCGGGTTGCATATCGCGCCGGACATGGTTTTAATCGACGGTAACCGTTGCCCGAGCTTGCCGATGCGTTCGCAGGCGGTGGTGAAGGGCGACAGCCGCGTGGCGGAGATCAGCGCGGCGTCCATTCTGGCGAAGGTCACGCGCGATCGCGAAATGGCCGAGCTGGACAGCGAGTACCCGGACTACGGTTTCGCGCAGCATAAAGGCTACCCGACCGCCTTCCACCTGGAGCGGCTGGCCGCGCTGGGCGCCACCGAGCATCATCGCCGCAGTTTCGCTCCGGTGAAAAGAGCGCTGGCGCTGTAGTCTGCGAGCCTGACCGGCTCGACGATAGCATTAACCCGGGCTCAGCCTGCTGAGCCCCTTCAATCAGGTATCTGGAGATGGCCGAACCTCGTTTTATTCACCTGCGCGTCCACAGTGACTACTCCATGATTGATGGATTGGCCAAGACGGCGCCGCTGGTGAAAAGAGCCGCCGCGTTAGCCATGCCTGCACTGGCAATCACCGATTTCACCAACCTGTGCGGGCTGGTGAAATTCTACGGCAGCGCGCACGGCGCCGGGATCAAACCGATCATCGGCGCGGATTTCCATGTGCAAAGCGAAGAGCTGGGCGATGAACTGGCTCAGTTGACGGTGCTGGCCAGCAACAACGAAGGCTACCAGAACCTGACGCTGCTGATTTCCCGCGCCTATCAGCGCGGCTACGGCGCCGCCGGCCCGACTATCGATCGCGACTGGCTGATTGAACATCGCGAAGGGCTGATCCTGCTCTCCGGTGCGCGTCAGGGCGACGTCGGCAAGTTTCTGCTGCGCGGCAACCAGGCGCAGGTGGATCAGTGTCTTGATTTCTACCAGCAGCATTTCCCGGACTGTTACTATCTGGAACTGATCCGCACCGGCCGTCAGGACGAAGAGAACTACCTGCATGCGGCGGTGGCGCTGGCCACCGAGCGCGGCTTGCCGGTGGTGGCCACCAACGACGTGCGCTTCCTGGTGGAAGATGACTTCGACGCTCATGAGATTCGCGTCGCCATTCACGACGGCTTTACGCTGGACGACCCTAAGCGGCCGCGTAACTACAGCCCGCAACAGTACATGCGCAGCGAAGACGAGATGTGCGAACTGTTCGCCGACATCCCGGAAGCGCTGCTGAACAGCGTCGAAATCGCCAAGCGCTGCAACGTCACCATTCGCCTCGGCGAATACTTCCTGCCGCAGTTCCCGACCGGCGATATGAGCACCGAGGACTTCCTGGTGCTCAAATCGAAAGAGGGGCTGGAAGAGCGTCTGGAGTTCCTGTTCCCCGATCCTGAAGTGCGCGCGCAGCGCCGCCCGGAATATGACGAGCGTCTGGACGTAGAGCTGAAGGTGATCAACCAGATGGGCTTCCCCGGCTACTTCCTGATCGTGATGGAGTTTATCCAGTGGTCGAAGGACAACAACGTGCCGGTGGGCCCGGGGCGCGGCTCCGGCGCCGGTTCGCTGGTGGCCTATGCGTTGAAAATCACCGACCTCGATCCGCTGGAGTTCGATCTGCTGTTCGAACGCTTCCTGAACCCGGAACGTGTCTCAATGCCCGACTTCGACGTCGACTTCTGCATGGAGAAGCGTGACCAGGTGATCGAGCACGTGGCGGAGATGTACGGCCGCGAAGCGGTATCGCAGATCATCACCTTCGGCACCATGGCGGCGAAAGCGGTTATCCGCGACGTGGGCCGCGTGCTGGGGCACCCGTACGGCTTCGTCGATCGCATTTCCAAGCTGGTGCCGCCGGATCCGGGCATGACGCTGGAGAAAGCCTTCGCCGCCGAACCGCAGCTGCCGGAAATTTACGAGGCCGACGAAGAGGTCAAGGCGCTGATCGACATGGCGCGCAAGCTGGAAGGGGTGACGCGTAATGCCGGTAAACACGCCGGGGGCGTGGTGATCGCGCCGACCAAGATCACCGACTTCGCGCCGCTGTACTGCGATGCCGAAGGGAACCACCCGGTGACCCAGTTCGACAAGAACGACGTGGAATACGCCGGGCTGGTGAAGTTCGACTTCCTCGGTCTGCGCACCCTGACCATCATCGACTGGGCGCTGGAGATGATCAACGCCCGGCGCGCCAAGACCGGGCTGGAACCGATCGACATCGCCGCCATCCCACTCGATGACAAGAAAAGTTTCGACATGCTGCAGCGCTCGGAAACCACGGCGGTGTTCCAGCTTGAATCGCGCGGCATGAAAGATTTGATCAAACGTCTGAAGCCCGACTGCTTCGAAGACATGATCGCACTGGTGGCGCTGTTCCGTCCGGGGCCGCTGCAGTCGGGCATGGTGGATAACTTCATCGACCGCAAACACGGCCGTGAAGAGATCTCCTACCCGGACATTCAGTGGCAGCATGAGTCGCTCAAGCCGGTGCTGGAACCGACCTATGGCATCATCCTGTATCAGGAACAGGTGATGCAGATTGCCCAGGTGCTGGCCGGTTATACGCTGGGCGGAGCGGACATGCTGCGCCGTGCGATGGGTAAAAAGAACCCGGTCGAAATGGCCAAGCAGCGCGGCGGCTTTGAAGACGGCGCCAAAGCGCGCGGCATCGACGGCGAACTGTCGGTGAAAATCTTCGACCTGGTGGAGAAATTCGCCGGTTATGGCTTCAACAAATCGCACTCCGCCGCCTATGCGCTGGTGTCGTACCAGACGCTGTGGCTGAAGGCCCACTACCCGGCCGAGTTTATGGCGGCGGTGATGACCGCCGATATGGACAACACCGACAAAGTGGTGGGGTTGGTGGACGAATGCTGGCGCATGGGGCTGAAGATCCTGCCGCCGGACATCAACAGCGGCCTGTATCACTTCCACGTCAACGACGACGGCGAGATCGTGTACGGCATCGGCGCCATCAAGGGCGTAGGGGAAGGGCCAATCGAGGCGATCATCGAGGCGCGCAACAGCGGCGAACAAGGTTACTTCAAAGACCTGTTCGATCTCTGCGCGCGCTCCGACATCAAGAAACTGAACCGCCGCATTCTGGAAAAACTGATCATGTCCGGGGCGTTCGATCGCCTTGGGCCGCACCGCGCCGCGCTGATGAATTCGCTCGGCGACGCGTTGAAAGCGGCGGATCAGCATGCGAAAGCCGAAGCTATTGGCCAGGTGGATATGTTTGGCGTGCTGGCGGAAGCGCCGGAGCAGGTGGAGCAATCCTACGCCAATATCGCGCCCTGGCCGGAGCAGGTGGTGCTGGACGGTGAACGGGAAACGCTGGGGCTGTATCTGACCGGCCACCCGATCACCCAGTACCTGAAGGAGATCGAACGTTACGCCGGTGGCCAGCGTTTGAAAGACATGCACCCGACGGATCGGGGCAAAATGACTACCGCCGTCGGGTTGGTGGTCGCCGCGCGGGTGATGGTGACCAAGCGCGGCAACCGCATCGGCATCTGCACGCTGGATGACCGTTCGGGCCGTCTGGAAGTGATGTTATTCACCGAAGCGTTAGAAAAATACCAGCATTTGTTGGAAAAAGACCGTATCCTTATCGCCAGTGGACAGGTCAGCTTTGATGACTTTAGCGGCGGGCTTAAAATGATGGCCCGCGAGGTAATGGACATCAGTGAAGCCCGGGAAAAATACGCTCGCGGGCTTGCTATCTCGCTGACTGACAGGCAAATTGATGACCAGCTTTTGAACCGTCTCCGTCAGTCGTTGGAACCCCATCGCTCGGGGACGATTCCAGTGCATCTCTACTATCAACGGGAAGATGCGCGAGCCAAGCTGCGTTTTGGCGCAACCTGGCGCGTGACGCCCACCGACCGCTTGTTGATCGACTTGCGGACGTTGGTAGGCAATGAGCAGGTGGACTTGGAATTTGACTAAAATAGGAATGCTATGAGTCTGAATTTTCTTGATTTTGAACAGCCGATTGCAGAGCTGGAAGCGAAAATTGACTCGCTGACTGCAGTCAGCCGTCAAGACGAAAAATTAGATATTAATCTGGACGAAGAGGTTCAGCGCCTGCGTGAAAAGAGCGTTGAGCTGACGCGCAAGATTTTTGCCGATCTTGGGGCTTGGCAAATTGCCCAATTGGCACGCCACCCGCGCCGTCCTTATACCCTGGATTATATCAAACACATCTTTACCGACTTCGAAGAGTTGGCGGGCGATCGCGCTTACGCTGACGACAAAGCGATCGTCGGTGGCATTGCGCGCCTGGATGGCCGCCCCGTGATGATCATCGGGCACCAGAAAGGCCGTGAAACCAAAGAGAAGATCCGCCGCAACTTCGGCATGCCGGCGCCGGAAGGCTACCGCAAGGCGCTGCGCCTGATGGAAATGGCCGCACGCTTCAAGATGCCGATCATCACCTTTATTGATACCCCGGGCGCTTATCCGGGCGTGGGCGCGGAAGAACGCGGCCAGTCGGAAGCTATCGCGCGCAACCTGCGTGAGATGTCGCGTCTGAACGTGCCGGTCATCTGCACCGTCATCGGCGAAGGCGGCTCCGGCGGCGCGCTGGCGATCGGCGTGGGCGACAAGGTGAACATGCTGCAGTACAGCACCTACTCGGTGATTTCGCCGGAAGGCTGTGCTTCCATCCTGTGGAAGAGCGCCGATAAGGCCCCGCTGGCGGCAGAAGCGATGGGCATCACCGCACCGCGTCTGAAAGAGCTGAAGCTGATCGACTCGGTGATCCCGGAGCCGCTGGGTTCCGCGCACCGCGACGTGCCGGCGATGGCCGCCGCGCTGAAAGCGCAGCTGCTGGCCGATCTGAAAGATCTGGATGGTCTGAACGACGAAGAGTTGCTCAACCGCCGTTACCAGCGTCTGATGAACTACGGCTACTGCTGAGTTCTGTGCTTCGCTGCAAGAAACCGCCTCCGGGCGGTTTTTTTTTGGCTACACACCGCCGGATTTTCGTGGTGTTATAGAGACTTGGCCGTTAACTGACAGGAGCTGCCGATGAATATCATCGCCATCATGGGCCCGACGGGCGTCTACTACAAAGATGAGCCGATTCGCGAGCTCCACGCTGCGCTGGCCGCCATGGGATTCCAGCTGGTGTACCCCAAAAACAGCGGTGACCTGCTGAAGCTGATCGAAGCCAACGCCCGCATCTGCGGGGTGATCTTCGACTGGGACGACTACAGCCTGGAGCTGTGCAGCGAGATCAACGAGCTGAACGAATACCTGCCGCTGTACGCCTTTATCAATACCCACTCCACCTTCGACGTCAGCCTGCATGAAATGCGCATGGTGCTCTATTTCTTCGAGTACGGCCTGAATGCGGCGGACGACATCGCGCAGCGCATCCAGCAGTACACCGCGGAATACATCGACACCATTACGCCGCCGCTGACCAAGGCGCTGTTCAACTATGTGCGCGAAGGCAAGTACACTTTCTGCACGCCGGGCCACATGGCTGGCACTGCGTTTCAAAAAAGCCCGGTGGGCTGCCTGTTCTATGACTTCTTCGGCGCCAATACCCTGAAGGCCGACATCTCGATTTCGGTCACCGAGCTCGGTTCGCTGCTGGATCACACCGGGCCGCACCTGGAGGCCGAAGAGTATATCGCGCGCACCTTCAACGCCGAGCAGAGCTATCTGGTCACCAACGGCACCTCCACCGCCAACAAGATCGTCGGCATGTATTCGGCGCCGGCGGGCAGCACGGTACTGATCGACCGCAACTGCCACAAATCGCTGTGCCACCTGCTGATGATGAGCGATATCGTGCCGATCTATCTGCGCCCGCTGCGCAACGCCTACGGCATCCTCGGCGGCATTCCGCAGCGCGAATTCACGCGTGAGAGCATCGCCGCCCGGGTGCAGGCGACGCCGAACGCCACCTGGCCGGTGCATGCGGTGATCACCAACTCCACCTATGACGGCCTGTTGTACAACACCGACTACATTAAGCAGACGCTGGAGGTGCCGTCGATTCACTTCGATTCCGCCTGGGTGCCTTACACCAACTTCCATCCGATTTACGACGGCAAGAGCGGCATGAGCGGCGAGCGGGTGCCCGGCAAGGTTTTCTACGAAACCCAATCCACCCACAAGCTGCTGGCCGCCTTCTCGCAGGCCTCGATGATTCATATCAAGGGCGACTACGATGAGAGCACCTTCAACGAAGCCTACATGATGCACACCACCACTTCGCCGCACTACGGCATCGTGGCGTCGATGGAGACCGCCGCCGCCATGCTGCGCGGCAACCCGGGGCGCCGTTTGATCAACCGTTCGGTGGAGCGCGCGCTGCATTTTCGCCGAGAGGTGCAGCGGCTGCGCGAGGAGAGCGACAGCTGGTTCTTCGATATCTGGCAGCCGGAAGAGATCGATGAGGCGCAGTGCTGGCCGCTGGATCCGGACGATAACTGGCACGGTTTCGGCCAGACCGATCGCGATCATATGTACCTCGATCCGATCAAGGTGACGATCCTGACACCGGGCATGAATGAGCTGGGCGCGCTGGAGGAAGAGGGGATCCCGGCGGCGCTGGTGGCGAAGTATCTCGACGAACGCGGCATCGTGGTGGAGAAGACCGGGCCGTACAACCTGTTGTTCCTGTTCAGCATCGGCATCGATAAAACCAAGGCGATGAGCCTGCTGCGCGGCCTGACCGACTTCAAGCGCGCCTACGATCTCAACCTGCGGGTGAAGAACATGCTGCCGGATCTGTACGCCGAAGATCCGGATTTCTATCGCCATATGCGCATCCAGGATCTGGCCGCCGGCATTCATCGCCTGATCCGCCAACACGATCTGCCAGGCCTGATGCAGCGGGCGTTCGACGTGCTGCCGGAAATGAAGCTGACGCCGCACCAGATGTTCCAGGAACAGGTGCGCGGCAATGTCGAAACCTGCGAGCTGGATCAGCTGGTGGGCAAGGTGGCGGCCAATATGATCCTGCCTTATCCGCCGGGCGTGCCGTTGGTGATGCCGGGGGAAATGATCACCGAAGAGAGCCGGGCGGTGCTCGATTTCCTGCTGATGCTATGCTCGATCGGTGAGCGCTATCCCGGTTTTGAAACCGATATCCACGGCGCCAAACTGACGGAAGACGGGTGCTATCTGGTGAAGGTGCTGAAAGCCCCGCAGCCATAAGGCCATAACGCGCCCGGCGGTTTGAAGATAAGCCGGGCTTTTTCATTGACGGCATCGCCGCCGCCGGATACCGTGCCCCATCAGAATGAACAGGAGAGGGTTTCTATGCTGGCATTACGTCAGGTGCATCACATCGCGATCATTGGCGCGGACTACGCCGCCAGCAAGCGTTTTTACTGCGACATTCTCGGGTTTACCCTGCTGAGCGAAGTCTACCGTGAGGAGCGCGGCTCCTGGAAAGCGGATCTGGCGCTCAACGGGCAATACACCATCGAGCTGTTTTCTTTCCCCTCGCCGCCGGCTCGCGTCAGCCGCCCGGAGGCCTGCGGCCTGCGCCATCTGGCGTTCAGCGTCGACGACATCGATCAGGCTATCGCTCATCTGCAGGCGGCCGGCGTTGCCTGCGAACCGGTGCGTGTCGATCCCTACACCCAATCCCGCTTTACCTTTTTCAGCGATCCCGATGGTTTACCGTTAGAATTATACGAGAGTTAACGGCTTAATCGCCTCCCGGCGGCCACAGCCGGGGGCGGTTATGCTATGATCGCGCCCTTGCCCTACATGCCTACAGAGTTATTTCCGCCATGCAAGAGCCTGCTTTTCGCGTCGGGGAGTGGCTGGTTACTCCTGCCGACAACACCATCAGCCGCGATGGTCGCCAGAAAACGCTGGAACCGCGCCTGATCGACATGCTGTGCTATTTCGCCCGGCACCCCGACGTGGTGCTGAGCCGCGACGAGCTGATCGACAACGTCTGGAAGCGCAATATTGTCACCAACCACGTGGTGACCCAATGTATTTCAGAGCTGCGCAAGTACCTGAAAGACGGCGACAGCGACAGCCCGGAATACATTATCACCGTGCCCAAGCGCGGGTATAAGCTGGCGACGTCGGTGATCTGGTGTGAAGAGGGGGAGACACAACCCGCGATTGCACCGGCGCCGCAGATCGCGGTGATTATGCATGAGCCGGAAGACGGCAGCGATGATGAAGAGGATACGCCCTATGTGCCGCCGCGCCGGGCAAGCGTGCCGGCTGCTGCGCCCGGCGAGAAGAAGCCGCATTTTTATCGCCGCTCGACGTTCTGGGTGTGGCTGGCGTTTCTGAGTGCGCTAAGCGTCTGCGTGGCGTTTGTCGGCATCGCCACGCTGTCGCAGCGCGTGCCGGTATCGACCATGCCGGTGCTGCTCAACCCGCGCGATATCGATATCCGCATTCAGGGCGGCGAGAGCTGCAGCAACTGGATGCCGCAGCTCTCTTATGTGGTGGGCGTCAGCGAGCTGATTACCGATTCGTTGAACACTTACTCTACCTTCCTGGTGCACGACCAGACCAACTACAACTATTCCGGCCCCAGCAACTCGGGCAAGTCGCTGTATATCGAGTTCGTCAATCAGCGCCACTACCGCGCCCAGCAGTGTTTCCTCTCCGTGCGGCTGGTGGATAACGCCGACAGTTCGATCATGTTGGACAAGCGTTACTTCATCACCGCCGATAACCAGCTGAAGATCCAGACCGACTTCCTCGCCAGCCTGTCCGCGGCGCTGAAGCAGCCTTGGCCGCCACAGCTGGAGCAGCGTCTGGCGCAGTTGCTGCCGGACAACGGGCCGTTGCTGCAGCGTTTCTACCAGGCGCATCAGTTGCTGATCCGCGGTGACGCCGATTCGTTGACCCGCGCCAGCGCCCAGCTGAGCGAGCTGATTAACAGCGCGCCGAACTTCCGCTATCTGCTGGCTGAAAAAGCGTTGGTGGATCTGCTGCGCAATTCTTATCAACCGTTCGACAGCCAGACATTGGCGCAATTGCGGGCCGATATCAGCCATCTGGCGACGATCCCCGAATTGAAGAACACGCCGATCATGCAGCAAGTTCTGGCGGTAGATGCCTTGACGCAGGGGCGCATTGACGAAGCGCACCGGGCGATCGATCTGGGGATTGAGCTGCAAATGTCGTGGCTGAACTATGTGCTGTTGGGCAAGGTGTATGAAATGCAGGGGCAGAATCATTTGGCGGCCGACTCTTATATTACCGCCTTCAATCTTCGCCCCGGTGAGGATACCTTGCATTGGATCACCAATGGCGTATTCCAGACGTCATTGACCAACGTGGTGCCTTATTTAAATAACTATCAGCGCCAATAATTAACCCAATATCACGCCGCCCTTATTCTTCGGGGATCATGGCGGCGTTATTTATTGGTGAAGTCATGTTGCATGAATGTATTATTTTGCTGCGCGATATTATCTCTTTTTTGCCATTTGTTATGCGTTATTAACCTTGCCATCTTTTTGTTTTTAAATGATGTTTATCTTTTCTTTAGCCTGTCTTTTTATCTTGATGTGTTAATGAAAAACCTCAGGTTATCATTTGTATGATCATGAGCGTAATCTCACTTTATCTTTAGGACTTTATTCCCCCCGATGGTTAGCATCCTGACTATCAAGCTGGCTCATTAAAATCTTTTATTTATGGGCGTGGCTTATAAGAAACGTAAATCAGGAGAAACTGACCATGGCTTCACCCAAGAAAATAGGGCTTATTGCCTGCACCGGCGTGGTCGCCGGTAATATGATGGGGAGCGGGATTGCCTTATTGCCCGCCAACCTGGCGAGTCTCGGATCCATCGCCATTTGGGGATGGGTGATCTCGATTATCGGGGCGATGTCGCTGGCTTATGTGTATGCCCGCCTCGCCACCAAAAACCCACAGCAGGGCGGCCCTATCGCCTACGCCGGTGAAATTTCCCCGGCCTTCGGTTTCCAGACCGGCGTGCTTTATTACCATGCCAACTGGATCGGTAATCTGGCCATCGGCATTACCGCCGTTTCTTATCTCTCCACCTTCTTCCCGGCGCTGAACAACCCGGTGCCCGCCGGCATCGCCTGTATCGCCATCGTGTGGGTCTTCACCTTCGTGAACATGCTGGGCGGAACCTGGGTCAGCCGTTTGACCACGCTGGGCCTGGTGCTGGTGCTGATCCCGGTGATCGTGACCGCCACCCTCGGCTGGCACTGGTTTGACGCCGCCACCTACCAGGCTAACTGGAATACCTCCGGCACCACCGACAGCCATGCGGTCATCAAAAGTATCCTGCTGTGCCTGTGGGCGTTCATCGGCGTGGAATCCGCGGCGGTCAGCACCGGCATGGTGAAAAACCCGAAACGCACCGTACCGCTGGCGACCATGCTCGGCACCGGTCTGGCGGGCATCATCTATATCGCCGCCACCCAGGTGATCAGCGGCATGTTCCCGGCGTCTGAAATGGCCGCCAGCGGCGCGCCGTTCGCCATCAGCGCCTCGGCGATTATGGGCAACTGGGCCGCACCGATGGTTTCCGCCTTCACCGCCTTCGCCTGCCTGACCTCGCTCGGTTCGTGGATGATGTTGGTCGGCCAGGCCGGGGTGCGCGCTGCCAACGACGGCAACTTCCCGAAAGTGTACGGCGAGCTGGATAAAAACGGCATTCCGAAGAAAGGCCTGCTGCTTGCTGGCTGCAAAATGACCGCGCTGATGGTGCTGATCACCCTGATGAGCTCCGCCGGCGGCAAAGCCTCCGACCTGTTCGGTGAGCTGACAGGCATCGCGGTGCTGCTGACCATGCTGCCTTACTTCTACTCCTGCGTAGACCTGATCCGCTTTGAAGGGGTCAACGTGCGCAACCTGCTGAGCCTGATCGCTTCAGTGTGCGGCTGCGGCTTCTGCTTCATCGCGCTGATGGGCGCCAACTCTTTCGAACTGTCCGGCACCTTTATCATCAGCCTGATTATCCTGATGTTCTACGCCCGGAAAATGAATACCCGTCAAGCTGCCAACGCCGCGGCGGTTGATGAAAACACCACGGCCAAAGCGCACTGATTCGCGTCCGCTGACCGACTGAATTTACCCAGCCCCTTTCTTTCCGACCTGTCAGCCGCGACGGGAAGGGGCTTGCTTTGCCAGGAGAAATGCATATGAACGTTATCGCCATCATGAATCACATGGGTGTCTACTTTAAAGAAGAGCCTATCCGTGAACTGCATCAGGCGCTGGAAAGTCTGGATTTCCGCATCGTTTACCCTAACGATCGCGAAGACCTGCTGAAACTGATCGAGAACAACGCCCGCTTGTGCGGGGTGATCTTCGACTGGGACAAATACAACCTGGAGCTGTGCGAAGAGATCAGCCAACTGAACGAGTACATGCCGCTGTACGCATTCGCCAACACCTATTCGACGCTTGACGTCAGCCTGAACGATCTGCGCATGCAGGTGCGCTTCTTCGAATATGCGCTCGGCGCGGCAACCGACATCGCCGCCAAGATCAAACAGAATACCGACGAATATATCGACACCATCCTGCCGCCGCTGACCAAGGCGCTGTTCAAATACGTGCGCGAAGGCAAATACACCTTCTGTACGCCGGGCCACATGGGCGGCACCGCGTTCCAGAAAAGCCCGGTGGGCAGCCTGTTCTACGATTTCTTCGGCCCGAATACCATGAAGTCGGATATCTCGATTTCGGTGTCCGAGCTGGGATCGCTGCTGGATCACTCCGGCCCGCACAAAGAGGCGGAAGAGTATATTTCTCGCGTGTTCAACGCCGAACGCAGCTACATGGTCACCAACGGCACCTCCACCGCCAACAAGATCGTCGGCATGTATTCGGCGCCGGCGGGCAGCACGGTGCTGATTGACCGCAACTGCCACAAGTCGCTGACTCACCTGATGATGATGAGCGACATCACGCCGATCTACTTCCGCCCGACCCGCAACGCTTACGGCATCCTCGGCGGCATCCCGCAGAGCGAGTTCCAGCGCGCCACCATCGCCAAACGCGTGAAGGACACCCCGAACGCCACCTGGCCGGTGCACGCGGTGATCACCAACTCCACCTATGACGGCCTGCTGTACAACACCGACTTTATCAAGAACACTTTGGACGTGAAGTCTATCCACTTCGATTCCGCCTGGGTGCCTTACACCAACTTCCATCCGATCTATAAAGGCAAGTGCGGCATGAGCGGCGGCCGCGTGGAGGGCAAGGTGATCTATGAAACCCAGTCCACCCACAAACTGCTGGCGGCCTTCTCGCAGGCGTCGATGATCCACGTGAAGGGCGACATCAACGAAGAGACCTTCAACGAAGCCTACATGATGCACACCACCACTTCGCCGCACTACGGCATTGTGGCCTCGACCGAAACCGCTGCGGCGATGATGAAAGGCAACGCCGGCAAGCGCCTGATCCACGGTTCTATCGAACGCGCGATCAAGTTCCGTAAAGAGATCAAACGCCTGAAAGTCGAGTCCGACGGCTGGTTCTTCGACGTCTGGCAGCCGGAGCATATCGATGAGCCGGAATGCTGGCCGCTGCGCTCCGACAGCGCCTGGCACGGTTTCAAGAACATCGACAATGAACACATGTATCTCGATCCAATCAAGGTCACCATTCTGACGCCGGGGATGAGCAAGGAAGGCGAGATGCAGCCGTTCGGCATCCCGGCCAGCATCGTGGCGAAATACCTCGACGAGCGCGGCATCATCGTCGAGAAAACCGGGCCGTACAACCTGCTGTTCCTGTTCAGCATCGGCATCGATAAAACCAAGGCGCTCAGCCTGCTGCGCGCGATGACCGACTTCAAACGCTCGTTCGACCTGAACCTGCGGGTGAAAAACATGCTGCCTTCGCTGTATCAGGAAGCGCCTGATTTCTATGAAAACATGCGCATTCAGGATCTGGCGCAGAACATTCACCGCCTGGTGGAGCAACACAACCTGCCGGACCTGATGTACCGCGCATTCGAAGTGCTGCCAACCATGGTGATGAACCCGTATCAGGCGTTCCAGAAAGAGCTGCACGGCGAAGTGGAAGAGGTCTATCTGGAAGAGATGGTCGGTAAGGTCAACGCCAACATGATCCTCCCATACCCGCCGGGCGTGCCGCTGGTGATGCCGGGCGAGATGCTGACCGAAGAGAGCCGGCCGGTGCTGGAGTTCCTGCAGATGCTGTGCGAAATCGGCGCGCATTATCCGGGCTTTGAAACCGACATTCACGGCGCCTACCGTCAGGCGGACGGACGTTATCGGGTGAAAGTGCTGAAGGCGAAATAACCGCAGCCAAAAACAGGGGAGGCGCTCGCGCTTCCCCTTTGTCGTTCACCGACTGATGGGAGACCACCATGAAAACACCCTCACAGCCGCGCGCAATCTACTATGTCGTAGCGATACAAATTTGGGAATATTTCAGCTTTTACGGCATGCGTGCGTTATTGATCCTCTATCTGACCCACCAACTCGGCTATACCGACAGCCACGCCATCGATCTCTACAGCGCTTACGCTTCGTTAGTTTACGTCACTCCTATTCTTGGCGGCTGGCTCGCCGACCGCCTGCTGGGCAACCGCGTCGCGGTGATCGCCGGCGCGGCGCTGATGACCCTGGGGCATATCGTGCTCGGCCTGAGCGCGGTCTCCGCCCAGTCGCTCTATCTGGCGCTGGCGATCATCATCTGCGGTTACGGCCTGTTCAAATCCAATATCAGCTGCCTGCTGGGCGAGCTGTACCCGGCGCAGGACTCGCGCCGCGAAGGAGGCTTCTCGCTGCTGTACGCCGCCGGCAACGTCGGTTCCATTTTGGCGCCGATCGCCTGCGGGTTGGCGGCCGAGCGCTATGGCTGGCACGTCGGTTTTGCGTTGGCCGGGATCGGCATGTTCGCCGGTCTGGTGATTTTTCTGCTTGGCGGACGCCATTTCCGCCACACCCGCGGCGTGAATGCCCCGCTGATGCGTGCCAGGAGCCTGGGCCTGCCGCACTGGGGATGGCTGCTGGCGGCGCTGCTGGCGTCGCCGCTGTTCTTCACGTTGCTGTTTGAACGCGACTGGGCCGGCTATTTGCTCGGGTTGGTGTGCGTGGCGGCGGTGGCGCTGGTGGCGCGCATTATGCTGCGCGCGGACGCCGGCCAGCGGCGGGGGCTGTGGCAGATCATCGTACTGATGCTGCTGGGCACGCTGTTCTGGGCTTTTGCCCAGCAGGGCGGCAGCTCCATCAGCCTGTTTATCGATCACTTCGTCGACCGGCGCTGGTTCGGCTGGACGGTGCCGACCGCGCTGTTCCAGTCGGTTAACGCCTGCGCGGTGATGCTGGGCGGCGTGGCGCTGGCCTGGCTGGCGAGTGGCGGTGGCGCGGGCGACCGGACGCTGCGTATCTGGTGCAAGTTCGCCTTCGGTCTGCTGTTGATCGGCGTCGGCTTTATGCTGATGGCGCTCAATACGCGGCTGCACGGGCCGGGTTCGATGGGGCTGATGATCGCCGGCCTGGCGGTGATGGGCTTTGCCGAACTGTTTATCGATCCGGTGGCGATGGCGCAGATCACCCGGCTGAATATCCCCGGCGCCACCGGCGTGTTGACCGGTATCTATATGCTGGCGACCGGTTCGATCGCTAACTATCTGGCGGGCATCATCGCCAATCAGACCGCCGAAGACCACATCGAGGGGGCGGCGATGCAGGCGTATGGCCGCATTTTCGCTCAGATCGGCTGGGGGGCGGCCGGGTGCGCGCTGGCGGTGATCGCGGTGCTGGGCGGCTGGTGGCTGCTGACGCGGCGCCAGGCCCGGACGGTTAATGCTTGATTGATGGCGGTAGGCGGAGTTAACGTGCAGCTATGTAGAAGTGACAAAGCCTACCGATGGATACTGATCAATTAACGACGCAGGTGGCGGACCAGCTGGGCGCGCAGCAGCGGCTGCTGGTGGCGTTCAGCGGCGGCCTGGATTCCAGCGTGCTGCTGCATCTGCTGGCGACGTTGCGCCGCCAGCGTCCGGCGCTGCAGCTGCGTGCGCTGCACGTGCATCATGGCCTGAGCGCCTTTGCCGACCGTTGGGTTGAGCATTGCCGCCGCCAGTGCGCCGACTGGCGGGTGCCGCTGACGGTGACGCACGTGCAGGTGGATGCCCGCCAGGGCGGCATCGAAGCGGCGGCGCGTGCGGCGCGCTATGCCGCCTTCAGCGCAGCATTGGCGGAGGGAGAAGCGCTGCTTACCGCTCAACACCTTGACGATCAAAGCGAAACCTTCCTGTTGGCGCTCAAGCGCGGCAGCGGGCCGGCGGGGTTGTCGGCGATGGCGGCGCGCGCCACGCTGGGCGAGCACTTGCTGTTGCGGCCGTTGCTGGGCTGCTCGCGTCAAACGCTGGAAAGCTACGCGCAGCGCCACGCCTTAAGCTGGATAGATGACGACAGCAATCAGGACACGCGCTTCGATCGCAATTTCCTGCGTTTGCAGGTTTTGCCGCTGCTCAATCAGCGCTGGCCGCACTTCGCTTCGGCGGTGGCGCGCAGCGCCAGCCTGTGCGCCGAGCAGGAGCAGCTGCTGGACGAACTGCTGGCGGAACCGCTGCAAAGCCTGTTGGCGGCGGATCGCTCATTGGCGATCGACGGCCTGACCGACTGTTCGCCGGTGCGGCGTTTCGCCTTGTTGCGGCGCTGGATCGCGTTGTTTAACGTCACTATGCCGGCGCGTGAGCAGCTACAGCGCCTGTGGGAGGAGGTGGCACTCAGCCGGGAAGACGCCGAACCGCAGCTGCAGCTCGGCGCCTATCAGATCCGCCGTTTCCGTGGCCGACTGCACCTGCTGCCGCCGCTGGCGGCGCTGCGTGGTGTGCATCTGCTCTGGCGGCCTGACGAGCCGCTGACGTTGCCGGACGGGCTGGGGCGCCTGATCGCCGGTGAGGGCGATCTGGCGCTGCGCGCGCCGCTGTCATCGCAGCGGATCAGCATTCGTTTCGGCGGCGTGCAGGGCGCCGTGCGCATCGTGGGGCGCGCCCATTCGCGGCCGATAAAAAAACTGTGGCAGGAGCTGGGGATCCCTCCCTGGCAGCGTGATCGCATCCCGTTGATTTATTATGATGAGCAGCTGATCGCTGCCTTGGGCGCATTCGTCTGTGAGGCGGGGCAGGTGGCGGAAGGCGAACGCCCGTGGCGGCTGCGCTGGGAAAAAAATCATAATCGTGAGGAGCAATGATGAAGTTTGTGGGGATCACGCTGTTGGCCGCCGGCCTGTTCAGCCTGCCGGCGTTGGCGGCGGGGGATGCGGCCGCCGGTCAGGCGAAAGCCGCCGCCTGTGCGGCGTGCCACGGCGCGCAGGGCAAGGTGACGGTGCCGATGTACCCGAATCTGGCCGGACAGAACGCCATGTACCTGCAGCATGCGCTGCAGGCGTATAGGAAAGGGGAGCGCAACGGCGGCCAGGCCGAGGTGATGAAGGCCTATGTGTCGGGGCTGTCGGATAACGACATCGCCGATCTGGCGGCTTACTATGCCAGCCTGAAGCCGTAAATGACGAGGGCAGCCGTCGGGCTGCCCTGTTGGGATGGGGTTACCGCTGCTCAGTCCGACAGACTGACGACCACGGTACCGATTTCCGGATGACTGAAACTGCTGATATGGTCCAGACGCAGGTCGCGCTGCTGGCCGTTCTGTTCGATGGTCAGATACTCAACGCGTTTCTTTTGCAGCAGGTCGATCGCCTTGGCCTCGATCACTTCTCCGTCGCGTAACTCCAGCTTCAGAATAAGTTTATGCTGACAGGCGAGTTCCAGGTTGTCGTAGTCATCGCAATTGATGGGTTGGTACTCATCATTCATCAACATAGTCGCTCACCAATAAGTTAGCGGCGGCAAAGGCCGCCTGTTCCCTAACGGAGGACGGTAGCGCGTCGTTCGCTGCGACATCGTCCAATGCCTTTAACGCACAAGCCAGCGCATCAGGCACGTAGCCAAGATCTCCACTGCCAATCTCGGCGTAAGTACGGCGTACTAACTCACAGTATTGTTGCACAGTTTCCTCCCTTAAGAACCTCTGCATCATCAAGACCGCTCTCGCGATGAGGCGCAGGCTCTCGGAGTTTTATCCTATCCTAGACGACTATAGCACAGCTGTTATGGAGTTATCAGCACCTCGACACGCCTTTCGTTCTGCGCCGAACCGGGCTGCGCTGGCGGCGTTCGCCCCTGATCAAGTACACTGTCGCCGAATAATAACGAGGTCACCCATGGCGCTGAAAGCAACCATTTATAAAGCCGCGGTCAATATCGCTGATATGGATCGTCACTTCTATCACGACGCCACGCTGACGCTGGCGCAACACCCGTCCGAAAATGAACAGCGCATGATGCTGCGCCTGTTGGCCTGGATCTGCCATGCCGACGAGCGGCTGGTGTTCACCAAAGGGCTGAGCGCCGACGATGAGCCGGAGATCTGGCAGCGCAACGACCATAACGGGCTGGAAATGTGGATCGAGATGGGGTTGCCCGACGAGAAGCGCATTCGCAAGGCCTGCAACCAGTCGCCGCGCGTGGTGCTGTACGCCTACGGCGAGCGCGCCGCGCACGTGTGGTGGCAGGGAATGCAGGGCAAGGTGGCCGGTTACAAGAACCTGAGCGTGCGTTTCCTCGATGACGAGCAGCTGGCGCGGCTGACGGCGCTGGCCAGCCGCACCATGACGCTGCAGGCGACGCTGCAGGAGGGAACTATTTGGCTGTCCGATGCTCAGAATAGTCTGGAAATCCAGTTTGCCGAGTGGCAGCGGGCGCAGGTGTGACCGGTGCTGGAACTGTCAAGAAACGTCGCCATACCGGATAATGAGCTGGAATTGACGGCGATCCGCGCGCAGGGCGCGGGCGGCCAGCACGTGAACAAAACCTCAACGGCGATCCATTTGCGCTTTGACATCCGGGCATCCAGCCTGCCAGAGTATTATAAGGAAAGGCTGCTGGCGCTGAATCACCATTTAATTACCGCCGATGGCGTGGTGATTATCAAGGCGCAAGAGTATCGCAGTCAGGAATTGAATCGCGAAGCGGCGTTGGCCAGGCTGGTCGCGTTGATTCAGCAGGCGATGGTGGTGGAAAAAACGCGCAAGGCGACCAAGCCGACGAAAGGAGCGAAACTGCGTCGTTTGGAAGGCAAGACGCGTAAAGGCGCCACCAAGGCGCTGCGCGGCAAGGTTCGCACTTAGGAATACATGAACACAGTAGGAGAATAACTGTGAAGAAAATTACGATAGCCCTGTTCTTGGCGGCAGGTGCACTCTCGTTGTTGGGATGCAATAATCATTATCAGCCGAAGGAACAACCGCTGCAGGCGATGCCGCAGAGTTATCAAGGGGTGTTGCCTTGCGCTGATTGCGGCGGTCTGGATACGGCGCTGTTCCTGGATGAAGACGGCACCTTCGTGCTGCAGGAAACCTATCGCGGCAGCAAAGACGGCGATCAGACCTTTGCCGACTACGGCAAATGGGCGCGCACCGCGGATAAGCTGGTGCTGACCGATAGCACCGGCGAGAAACGCTACTTCCGTCCGGTGGGCAAGAGCCTGGAGATGCTGGATCGCAGCGGCGCGCCGATCGAGTCCAAGCTGAATTACCGTCTGGAGCCGGTCGAAAAGCCGTTGCCTAAAACCCCGATGGCGATGAAAGGCAGCTACAGCTATATGGCCGACGCGGCGGTGTTCAAAGATTGCGCCACCGGCATCACTTTCCCGGTGGATAACAACATCGCGCTGGAGCAAGGTTACGCCAAGGCCAATAAGACTGCCGGCGAGCCGGTGTTCCTGACCTTCAACGCGCACTTCAGCGTGCAGCCGTCGATGGAAGAGGGGCAGATTGAAAAAGCGGTGGTGCCGGACGGCAAGATCGCGTTCGACCGCAGTAAAAGCTGCAGCAGCAAGTAACGCGTTTCGAATATAAAAAAACCCGCCTAGGCGGGTTTTTTATTCTCTGGCGATCGGCGCTTAGCGTTTGATCTGGCCCAGCAGGAAATCAACGATTTCGCCGGTTTTGATCATTTGCTTTTCGCCGACGCGGCGGTTCTTGTACTCGATCTCTTCGTTATCGAGGTTACGGTCGCCGATAACGATAGAGTGCGGCACGCCGATCAGTTCCATATCCGCGAACATCACGCCCGGACGCTCTTTGCGGTCATCGAGGATCACATCGATGCCGTGGGAGCGCAGGGTGTTGTACAGCTCTTCCGCCAGCGCCTGCACGCGGAATGACTTGTGCATGTTCATCGGCAGGATCGCCACCTGGAATGGCGCGATGGCGTCCGGCCAGATGATGCCGCGTTCGTCGTGGTTCTGCTCGATGGCGGCGGCCACGACGCGCGTCACCCCGATGCCGTAGCAACCCATGGTCAGCACCTGGTTGCGGCCGTCTTCACCCTGCACGGTCGCTTTCATCGCTTCCGAGTACTTGGTGCCGAGCTGGAAGATATGGCCCACTTCGATGCCGCGTTTGATCAGCAGCGTCCCCTGACCGTCCGGGCTGGCGTCGCCTTCCACCACGTTACGGATATCGGCCACCTGCGGCAGCGGCAGATCGCGCTCCCAGTTGATGCCGAAGTAGTGTTTGCCGTCAACGTTGGCACCGGCGCCAAAGTCGCTCATCGCCGCTACGCTGCGGTCGGCAACCACCGGCATCTGCAGCTTGACTGGGCCCAGGGAACCCGGGCCGGCGCCGACGATGGCGCGGATCTCTTCTTCGGTGGCGAAGGTCAGCGGCGCGGCAACCTGCGCCAGCTTCTCGGCCTTGATTTCGTTCAGCTCGTGATCGCCGCGCACCAGCAGGGCGACCAGCTTGTGGCCGCTCTCTTCGGTGGCGCGCACCATCAGCGTCTTCACGGTTTTTTCCACCGGCAGCTGGAATTGCTCGACCAGCTCGGCGATGGTTTTGGCGTTCGGCGTATCCACCAGGCGCAGTTCTTCACTGGCTGCGGCGCGCGGCTCTGCCGGCGCGACCGCTTCCGCCAGCTCGATGTTGGCGGCGAAGTCGGAACCGGTGGAGAACACGATATCGTCTTCACCGCTCTGCGCCAGCACCTGGAATTCGTGCGAGGCGCTGCCGCCGATCGAGCCGGTATCCGCCTGCACCGGGCGGAAATCCAGGCCCATGCGGCTGAAGATTTTGCTGTACGCTTCGTACATTGCGTCGTAAGTCTCCTGCAGAGACTCCTGTGAGGTGTGGAAGGAGTAGGCATCCTTCATCAGGAACTCACGGGAACGCATCACGCCGAAACGCGGGCGCACTTCATCACGGAACTTGGTCTGGATCTGGAAGAAGTTCAGCGGCAGCTGTTTGTACGAACTGATCTCGTTGCGGATCAGATCGGTGATCACTTCTTCATGCGTCGGGCCCAGCACGAACGGACGATCGCCGCGGTCGACGAAGCGCAGCAGCTCGGGGCCGTATTGCTCCCAACGGCCGCTTTCCTGCCACAGATCGGCAGGCTGAACCACCGGCATGGACACTTCGATCGCGTTAGCATTGTTCATTTCTTCGCGAACGATGTTTTCAACCTTCTTCAGAACGCGCAGGCCGGTCGGCAGCCAGGTGTAAAGACCGGAGGCCAGCTTGCGGATCATCCCGGCGCGCAGCATCAGCTGGTGGCTGATCACTTCGGCGTCGGCAGGTGTCTCCTTCAGTGTGGAGAGCAGATATTGGCTAGTACGCATGGTGTTTTGGTTCCGTTAGAACTGCAAATTGCATCGGGCTGCCAGAGTGGCGGCCAAAAGTGACAAAAGTGGTTTAGTTTACCAGCGCGAGCGGGTCGCCAAAAGAGAGGCGGCGGAATTTTAACGCGGGTCGAGCGCCAACACTTCGGTGCGGCCGTCCACGACGCGCCAGCGCACGTTGAAATCCAACAGCCAGACGGCGTAATCCCGTTCGACGTCCTCTCCTTTACGATAGGCGGGACGGGGATCTTGCGCCAGCACCTGGCTGATAAAACGCCTTAATTGCGGGTAGCGCGCCTGATGTTGCTGCAGCTGTTGCTCGGCCTGCGGTGCGAAACGCACCGGCATATCGCCGGCGGGCGCAGCCTGGGCAAAGCCGGCGCGGGCCTGCGGCTGGCTCTCGGCGAACGGCAGATAAGGCTTGATGTCCACCACCGGGGTGCCGTCGACCAGGTCGAGGCTGCCCAGTTCCAGCGCCACTTCACCGTTTTTCACCCGCACGCCTTTGAGCTCAATGAGCGACATGCCGAGCGGGTTGGGGCGGAAGGTGGAGCGGGTGGCGAACACGCCCATGCGGGCATTGCCGCCCAGGCGCGGTGGGCGCACCGTTGGCCGCCAGCCGCCCTCCATGGTTTGATGGAAAATGAACATCACCCACAGATGGCTGAAATCGCTGAGGCCGCGCACCGCTTCCGCCTGGTTGTAGGGCGGCAGCAGCAGCAGTTCGCCGCCGCCGTCTTCGACCAGCCCCGGCTGGCGGGGCACGGCGAATTTTTCTTTATACGGCGAGCGGATCACGCCGATCTGCTCGAAAACGAATTCGGTCATTTGGAGGAGACGTTAAGCGCCGAGCCCTGACAAACGGCCTGTTGATAGCAACCGGCGACGCCGCTGACAATTTGGCAGTCGTGCAGCAGCACGGCGTTGGCCTTCATGTAAGACGCACGGATTTGCATGCGTTTACGGGCGGTAGCCAGATTCGGTGGAGAGTCTTGCACGGTGGTTTGGCACGATTCGCCGGACACTTCACCCAGATCGCGGAACGGTTTACCCACGAGTTCTTCTGCACTTTTGTACAGTTTTACCGGTGCGGGGCGGGCGGCCGGCGTAGTTTTGGCCGGAGCGGTGGTAGTCGGCTTGCTGGTGCTGCTTGTTGAGGACGGCGCGATACGCTGCGATGAACATCCGGCCAGCGCGAGCGCTAACAAACAGAGAGGTAAAACACGCATTGAGATTCCTCTGCCTTAATGAAAGTGGCGCTATTGAAGCAAGCTATGGCGGAAATAACAAGACGGGCCTTGGCCCGTCTTGCAATTATAGGAATAAAATGGGTGAATAAGCGCTTACCAGCCTTTCACCGCGCCGCCGTTGAAGATTTTGTTGGCGGCCGCGTCAACGTCGTCAGACTGATAGGCCTGAACGAATTTCTTCACGTTTTCCGCATCTTTGTTATCTTCGCGCGCAACCAGCAGGTTGACGTAAGGCGAGTCTTTATCTTCCACGAACAGACCGTCTTTCGCCGGCGTCAGGCCGATCTGGCTGGCGTAGGTGGTGTTGATCACCGCCAGCGCGATCTGCTGATCGTCCAGAGAGCGCGGCAGCTGAGGCGCTTCCAGCTCAACCAGCTTCAGGTTTTTCGGGTTCTCGGTCACGTCCAGCACGGTCGGCAGCAGGCCAACGCCGTCTTTCAGCTTGATCAGACCAACTTTCTGCAGCAGCAGCAGCGAACGGCCCAGGTTGGTCGGATCGTTAGGCAGCGCGATCTGCGAACCTTCTTTCAGCTCGTCCAGCGATTTGATTTTCTTGGAGTAACCGGCGATCGGGTAAACGAAGGTGTTGCCGACCGGCACCAGCTTGTAACCGCGGTCTTTGATCTGCTGATCCAGATAAGGCTTGTGCTGGAAGGCGTTCAGATCGATATCGCCTTTGCTCAGCGCTTCGTTAGGCAGCACGTAGTCGTTGAAGGTGACCAGTTCAACGTCCAGACCGTACTTCTCTTTCGCCACTTTCTGCGCCACTTCAGCCACTTGCTGCTCAGCGCCGACGATCACGCCGACCTTGATGTGGTTCGGATTCTTTTCATCCTGGCCACAGCCCGCCAGAGCCAGCGTGCCGATCAGTGCGCCAATTGCCGCGATGGATTTAAATTTTAACGACATATCCCTTCCTCATTAGACTCGCATTAACATGCGGTGAAACTATTTATGGGTAACGGCTTTGACGATGCGATCGCCGCAGAATTGGATCAGATAAACCAAAACTACCAGTAATACTAATACGGTATTCATCACTGTGGCGTTATAACCGATATAACCGTATTGGTAACCGATTTGGCCCAGGCCGCCGGCGCCGACCGCGCCGCCCATGGCGGAGTAGCCCACCAGGGTGATCAGGGTGATGGTCGCGGCGTTGACCAAGCCCGGCAGGGCTTCCGGCAGCAACACTTTCTTGATGATCTGCATCGGCGTGGCGCCCATGGCGCGCGCGGCTTCCACCAGGCCGGACGGGATCTCCAGCAGGGCGTTTTCCACCATGCGCGCGATGAACGGCGCGGCGCCCACCGTCAACGGCACGATGGCCGCCTGCAGGCCGATCGAGGTGCCGACGATCATGCGGGTAAACGGAATCATCCAAACCAGCAGGATAATGAACGGAATGGAACGGAAGATGTTCACCAGCCCGGACAGGATCTTATACAGCGAATTGTTGGCGATGATCTGCCCCGGGCGGGTGACATACAGCAGCACGCCTACCGGCAGGCCGAGCACGAAACCGAAGAAGCCGGAGACAAAGGTCATCATGACGGTTTCCCACACGCCACGCGCCATCAACCACATCATTGCCTCAGACATAACCCAGAACCTCTACTTTTACCTGATTTTCTTGCAGGAACTTAATCGTCGCCAGCGCGTCTTCGTCGCTGCCGTGCAGCTCCGCCAGCATCACGCCGAATTTCACGCCGCCGGCATAATCCATCTGGGCGCTGATAATGTTGTTGTTCACGTTGAAGCGGCGAGCGGCTTCAGACAGCAGCGGCGCATCGACCGACTGACCGGTGAACTCCAGGCGCAGCAGCGGCTGGCGGTCGCCCTGACGCTCCGGCGACAGGCGCGCGGCGTAGTCGTCCGGGATATCCAGATGCAGCGTGGACTGAATGAACTGCTGGGCCAGCGGGGTTTTCGGGTGTGAGAACACTTCGCTGACGCTGTCTTTTTCAATCAACTGCCCCTGGCTGATGACCGCGACCTGGTCGCAGATGCGTTTCACCACGTCCATTTCGTGGGTGATCAGCAGAATGGTCAGGCCCAGACGGCGGTTGATGTCTTTCAGCAGCTCCAGGATGGAACGGGTGGTGGCCGGATCCAACGCGCTGGTGGCTTCGTCGCACAGTAGCACTTTGGGATTGCTGGCCAGCGCGCGGGCGATCGCCACGCGCTGTTTCTGGCCGCCGGACAGATTGGCCGGATAGGCGTCGTGTTTGTCTGCCAGCCCGACCAGTTCCAGTAGTTCGGTCACGCGCTTTTTGATCTCGGCGCGCGGCGTATTGTCCAGCTCCAGCGGCAGCGCCACGTTGCCGAACACCGTGCGGGAAGAGAGCAGGTTGAAGTGCTGGAAGATCATGCCGATTTGGCGACGGGCGCGCGTCAGTTCGCTTTCCGACAGAGACGTCAGATCCTGGCCATCGACCAGCACCTGGCCGGAGGTAGGGCGCTCAAGCATGTTGGCGCAGCGGATCAGCGTGCTTTTGCCGGCGCCGGAAGAGCCGATAACGCCATAGATTTGCCCGGCAGGGACGTGAAGGGTCACGTCAGAGAGCGCGGTAATGGTGCGCGAACCCTGCTGGAACACTTTAGTGATGTTAGAAAGTTTAATCATATTCTTCTTATTTTAGCGTGGTTGCCCGTGGCTAGATAAAAGTAAACCTCGGCGTGGAACCAAGGTATGGATCAGATGTTAAGGCGTCTAGACGTCTAAGTCAACGGCCAGCGACGTTCTCCGGCGTTCTCAGTGCGGGGTAAAACATGCGATACTGTCAGCGTATTCAGCCCCTCAGGAGCAAAGCGGTGACACAAAGCGTTCCAGCAATTTTTCTCGATCGTGACGGTACGATTAACGTTGACCATGGTTATGTCCATGAAATCGACAATTTCCACTTTATTGACGGCGTGATTGACGCCTGTCGCGAACTCAAAAAGATGGGGTTCGCGCTGGTGATGGTGACCAACCAGTCGGGCATTGCGCGCGGCAAGTTCAGCGAAGACCAGTTTATGTACCTGACCGAGTGGATGGACTGGTCGCTGGCCGATCGCGACGTCGACTTCGACGGCATCTATTTCTGCCCGCATCATCCGGAGGCGGTAGTGGAAGAGTATCGTCAGGTCTGTGACTGCCGTAAACCGCAGCCGGGCATGCTGCTGCAAGCGCAGCAGGAATTGAACATCGATATGGCCGCTTCTTATATGGTGGGCGATAAACCGGAAGATATGCAGGCGGCGATCGCGGCCGGCGTCGGCACCAAGGTGCTGGTGCGTACCGGCAAGCCGGTGACGGAGCAGGGTGAAAAGCTGGCCGATTGGGTGCTAAATAGCCTGGCGGACCTGCCGGCAGCCATCAAAAAGCGGGTTTAATAGGCGTTACGCATGAATAGTGAGCGGTCAGATAAAAAATGCATATTATCGCTTGTCATTCTGAACCGGCTCCCTATAATGCGCCTCCATCGACACGGCGCAAGTGATTCACTTCACACAGCGGCCGGGAAGAAAGAGAAAAAATCCTGAAAATTAGGGTTGACTCTGAAAGAGGAAAGCGTAATATACGCCACCTCGAGTTAGCAAGCGAAAGCGCCTAACTCACTGCTCTTTAACAATTTATCAGACAATCTGTGTGGGCACTCCACAAGACGATA